>NZ_JBQQCG010000102.1:0-37256 GCF_052245575.1 Streptomyces sp. 2A115
ATGATTCCCAGAGTTGGCATCGCTTCTCCATAGTTGCAGTGGGGTGTGGTGAGGGAAAACGGAGGATGCATCCGCATCCCTGTCGACAATACGGAGGCGGTATCCGTATTGTCAAAGAGGTGCGACCGGACGGGCTGGAGGGGGCGCCGACCGGCCACTCGGGCCCGCTCACCCTTCTCTGCGATGACCGCATCTTCCAGTCCCCGCCGCTTCAAAGGGGCTGATTCGTCGGCGCCCTAATGATCAACGCCCCTTCGATGGAGGGGGCTCGGTGAGGCCGAGCCGCGGGTTAGGCGCGTGACCAATGGGACACGGCCTCCGCCGCGTTGCACGACTGCGTCTGGCCGCTGGAGATGATCGCCCAGCTCTTCGAGTACAACGCGACCCGCCCGGGACTCGTCCAGGTCTTCGCGGTACTGGCCGGCGACAGCGTCACTGAGGACCACCCGGGCGCTGCACACCATCATGCTCATCCGGATGCGGTTGGGCCCGGCGAGGAAGACGTACGTCGCCCGCCGAGTCGCCGAAGGCAGACCTCACGCGACGCACCACGCTGCCTCAAGCGAGCCATCTGCCGACAGCTCTTCAAGATCCTCGAACGCTCCGACCGAAACACCGGAACGAAACCCAAGGATCTTCCTCAAGCGGCTTGACGCTATGAGCGGGCGGCCACCCACCGATACGTGCGCACCGTGTGAAAGGACAGCCCTATCTCCTCGGCGAACAGGCGTAACGAGCCCTCCACCCCCAGCTCCTCGCCCTCCCCGAGGGTCATGTTCCCGCTGTGCGTGCGCAGCGGGGAGCCGATCAGGGCGGTCCGTGCTCAGGCAGGCGTGTCGTCCAGGAAGCGAGAAGAGCCGTCGATGGGCATGGTGCCGTGGCACTTCGCGGCGAGCTTGCCGTCCTTGTCGCTCACGGTGATGGTCAAAAAGCCCATGGTTCGGCCACGTCGGTCCACGACGGCCTCGAACGTGAGCGGTGGGAGGGCCGGACGGAGGAAGTCGCTGGCCAGCGTGGCGGTGGCCGGCATGGTCCCCGGCTCCAGCATGGAGATCAGGGAGATGGCCATCGTGTGGTCCGCACACGCCGCGACCAGGCCGCCGTGCACCGCGCCATTGGGGTTGAGGGGCCAAGGGCCACGCTCCAGGGTTAGTTCGGCCCGGCCCGCCTCGATGTGTCGGCAGCGCAGACCGATGGCCTGTGACACCGGCTGCTCGTCGGCCCAGTCGATCCACTTCTGAGGGTCGCCGCCGTGCGGCGGCGGTGCGGCGTGCTGGCCCAGTTCCGGTTCTGTCACGTCAGAGCACCGTTCCTTCCTGCCATTTTGACGAGCTGTGTGATGTGTGCGCCGGCCTCGACGACTGCGGGCACAATCCCCCTCCTCGAGTCCAGGTACGCCGATGGCGACGCCGACTGACACACGGTCCTCGGCGTCGAAGCCGACACCGTAGGCGGGATGACGGCCAGGCCGCGGCAGCTGAAGCCAGGAGGAACGGCTGCCCGTACGCGCCGATGTCGTCGTCCACTCGCGCGCCGTCACCGAACACGGGGCAAACAGGCTCGCCACGTGGCGAGCACCGAATACGGACTGTTCCCCCTCGGACACGACATCGCAGGCGCCGTGCGTGGCGCCGGTGAACTTCGGCTGGCGCCCTGTGTCCGAATGTCTCAATGAGTTGGGCGTAGAGAGGAACGGCAAGCGGGCCGACAGGGGAGCTGACTGCACAGCTAGGCAGTGATCCCCATGGGGTCGTTCCTCCTGGACAGGTGCATGGCGCATATGGAGCGGCGAACGGCACCACCCTCTGCCTCTGCCCTGCGTCACCGCAAGCGAAGCGGCTGGACTCCCCGTCCCGATGAGTACGACCAACTCGTTGCGGTGACTCGCCGGGGGACACCACTGCGACGCAACACGCTGTCCGAGGCATTCAATCGCGCGAAAGCCAAGGCGCGTGCCAAGGGAGTCCAAGTACCGGACACGGCTACATTCCGGGACCTGCGGGACTTCATGGATGCTGTCCTGATCGCTGCGGTGTACCGCCCCGGAGCGATCAGGCTCGGATGAGGCACGGCACGCTCGCCGAGACACTGGATACGTACGGCTTCGCCCTGGAAGTGGACTGGAAGAACGCGCCGGCTTTCTTCGAGGAGTTGTACGGCATCCCGGCGCCTGCGGGGATGCCCGAGGCGGCCTTGATGCCGCGCTCACAGCGGACGTGACGTCCAGCGACCTGGTGCGCCGCAGAGACCGCCGGCCCGGCGCAGGAAGCAAACATGCGCCGGGCTCAGCCGTTACCGGACAGGAGGACAGGAGGACATCATGATCGCCGAACGCACCCGGCACACGACCGACGTGCCGCAATGCGTCGCCGCAAGTGTGCACGCGATGTGCACGCAGATCTGGGGGACAGGGCTGCCGCGCAGGTCAGAGCGGATTCACGGCCACGAACGAACTGTCCTGGCGGAACAGGTCCGTGCCGTCCGACGGATCCACGCGGAGCTGGTAGTTGTAGTGACGCAGGTAGTAGCCGGGGTAGTTGTACGACTCCAGGCGCACCGAACCGCTTGCCGTACCCGTCCGGGCGATGAATGTGGCGTCCCTGGCGAACGTCGACGTGCCGTCGTTCGCGTCGAGGCGGGCCCGGAAGTCCCAGTGCCGCAGATAGTTGCCGGCCGCGTTCCGGAAGGAGTAGCCGTTCCCGTCGGCGAGGCCCGCCACGATGGTGAACGTGGCCGCCTGCTTCTCCGCGGTGGTGCTGGAGCTGGTCACCACGGGGAGGTTGAGCAGGCCGGACTGGTCCTGCCAGTGGCGGGTGGTGAAGTTGCCCGAGCGGAAGGAGCGGGTGACGCCGGTCGGCAGGGTCACCCCGCCGGAGACCGTCTCCTTGATCACGGTGAAGTGGCGCGCGGTGCCGGAGATGCCCGGCAGCTTCTTGGGCGCGCTCCAGGTGGCGAAGGTGTCGTAGCTGTCGCTGTAGTAGTAGCTGCTGTCGCCGTATCCGTCGAAGAAGATCCGCCAGGCGCCGTTGTCGAGCTGTATCAGCGCGGCACCCTCGCGCGTGCTGCCCCAGCCCGCCCAGTTCCCGGTCCTGCGGATCGTGTACGGGCCGGCCAGCGCGGTGGCGGTGGCGTACTCGATGTACTTCGATGTCTCGTTCTTCGTGAAGGCGTGGTACGTGGAGCCGATCTTCACGACGAACGTGTCGATGTGGTTGGCGCCGATGCCGGACAGCGCCACGGGTGAACTCCACGCGGTGAGAGCGGAGTTGGTGGCCCTGAGCAGATACGGCGTGAAGATCCACTGGTCGTTGGTGGTCGAGCAGGACACGAGGATGTTGACGCTGCCGTCGCTGTCGACGAAGAACTCCGGCGCCCACGCGCGCGACAGGTTCGCGATCGGGACGGTGTAGTCGTACAGGAACGTCCAGTTGACCCGATCCGAGCTGCGGGCGAAGCCGATGGTCGTGCTGGTGTCCTGCCAGGTGTGCGTGGTGTAGGTGATGTAGTAATAGCCGTCGGTGTGCTTGATGATGCTGGCGTCGCGGATCCGGTTGGCGGGCGGGGTGTACGCGGAGGCCTTGAGGAGCCGGAATTCCGTGGCGTCGTCGGACTGGTAGACGTTCACGGTGCCGTCGGTGCTGTTGAGGAACGGCACGATGGTGTAGCGGGTGGCGGAGCCGCGGGGCGGTGCCGCCGCGGCGGCCGTGCCGAGCAGGCCGGGCAGCCCGCCGAGGAGGACCGCCGAGGCGGGCAGCGCGGCCATCGCCCGCAACAGGCTGCGGCGGGACGGGGCGAGGGGGGAGGCACCGGCTGCGTCCGACGCGGCGATGGGTCTGTCTTCTCTGATCATGTGCGGCTCTCCTTGTTCTGGTTGTGCGAGGTCCGGTGGGCTCCGGGGTCGTCCGCCCGGGGCCCACCGGGTGGTTCAGAATCGGGCTCCGACGGCAGTGCCGGCCTTGGGGACGAGGAAGTCCCGGGCCGCCGGCAGGGAGCCGTCCGACGTGCGCGGGCCGGTGATGGTGCCCGTGCTGGTGCTCACGACCGACGACTCGTTCCAAGTGCCGCCCAGATCCCAGGAGTTGCCCTGAGAGCTGGTGCCGGATCCAAGTGCGGCGGGTCGTGCGTCGACGACGGATAAGTTGGCGGTGAGGACGGCCTTGCCGCCCGCTCCGTCGACGTCGAAACCTGTGCGCGCGTTGCCGTAGGTGGTGTTGCGGCTCAGGGCGAGCGCGCCCGGGTTGCTGTTGTCGGTGACTCCGTGCGCCGCGTTCTTGAAGGCGACCGAGTTGCGCAGGGTGTGGGCGACCGCCGGTGCCGGGCTTCCGCCGCCGAGCTTGAAGCCGTTGCCGTCGCCCGCGAAGTCTGGGAAATTCCAGCGGTTGAAGCCGTTGCCGTACGCGATCGTGTTCTCGACGACGATCGGCGAGGTGAACTTCCAGGCGTCGTAGCCGTCGTCGACGTTGTTCCACAGCCGTGCGCCCCGAACGACGTTGCCCGTCCCGGTGCCTTCCTTGATGGCGAGGCCGTCCGCGCTCTCCCCGTTCTTGCGCGGGTCGCGGTTGCCGTAACTGTCCAGGTTCAGGATCTGGTTGTTGCTGGAGGCGCCCTGGAGCTGGAAGCCGGACTCGTAGTTGTCGTGCGTGGTCAGACGGGAGAACACGTTGTTGTCGCAGCCGTCGCAGTAGTAGCCGTACGGGCCGTTGACGATCTCCAGGCCGGAGACCTTCCAGTAGGAGGCCTCCTGGTGGATGGCACCGCGCTCGGCTCGCGGGATGCTGCCGCCGACGGGTGTGTGGCTGGCCGGCAGGCGCTCCCCGTCGATGACGACCCGCTCGCCCTGGTACGCGCCGAGGGAGATCGGTTGCGACGCCGTTCCCGAGGTGGCGATGGTGATGTTGTCGATCAGGGCGTACGTACCGCCCCGCACGGCGATGACATCACCGGGCTTCGCCTTGTCCACGGCTTTCTGGATGGTCCGCAGCGGTTGTTCGAGTGTGCCGGAGGCGGAGTCGTCTCCGTTCACGGCCACGACGATGGTCGACGCGGCCGCCGCCGGCGTCGGTACCGCCATCGCCGCTAGTACGGCACTGAGTGCTGTCCCGGTGAGCATGCCCGCGATGCGCACGAGGCCTCCTTGTTTGCCGATCCGAACGTTGTCGCGGGTCAGTGGTCGCCCACTTCGGGTTGGTTGCCGGGGTCAGGAGCCGAGCGTCCTCGACTGGTCGACATATCGAACGGAGTTCGATAAACCGGTCAGACGGTAGGGGGAGGGTGCAGCCACGTCAATAACTTCGACACGCTTGCCCACCTCCGCCTTTACGAGCCGTTGCGTGTCCCTGCCCGTGACCGGTTCGGAGGCGGTCGGTCACGAGCGGGGACGGGCTCGGGGCGCCCAGTGGCCGGCTGGCGTCAGCCGCCCGGCCGGTAGTCGGTGCGTCGACAGCCACGGCCGATCGTCAGTGCGATCGGTGTAGTCCCGCGATGAGGAGTTCGACCAGTCGGCGTGCGTCGTAGCGGGGATCGTTGTCCGCGCCGATGCAGAGGTTCCCGACGCCGCGCATGAGCTGGTAGGCATCCATGTCGGAGCGGATCTCGCCGGCGGCGGCCGCGGCTTCGAGCAGCTGGGCGCAGACGGGCACGAGCCGGTCGAGGAAGTAGGCGTGCAGCGTGTCGAAGCCGGCGTCGTCGGACTGCAGTACGGCGGCGAGTCCGTGCTTGGTGACCAGGAAGTCGACGAAGAGGTTGACCCATTGCCCCAGTGCGGCGTGAGGAGTCGCGCAGGTCGCCAGCAGGGCGGGACCGGCCTCGGCGCAGGAGTCGACCTGGTGCCGGTAGACGGCGATGATGAGATCCGCTCGCGTCGGGAAGTGGCGGTAGATCGTGCCCAGCCCGACGCCGGCCTCGGCCGCGATGTCGCGTACCGGCGCTTCCACGCCTGACATGACGAAGACCGAGGCGGCCGCCTCGAGTAGGGTCTCCTTGTTGCGACGGGCGTCCGCCCGCTTGGACTGGGCCGCATGCCCCGCGCCCTTGTCGCCGTCGTTCATCGCGCCGCCCCCTCCGCTGTCGAGCTTGCCAAGCGGAACATCGTTCCGTATATTTTACGGAACGATGTTCCGTTTGCTCATGATGTCAGAGCCGGGGCCTGACGACCAAGCCAGGTGTGCTGGTGTGGAACCCGTCGGCCTCGGGCTGGCTGTCGGGCGCGATCCGCGAGGGCCGGGAAGTCACCGCCGGCCGCTCGACGTTCATGCCGCAACGCTTCGACACCACCATCTCCTCCAATCAGGCCAGGCTCGACGCCGTCGAGCAGCCGCCAAGGTCGCCGACGAGGCCGGCCGGACCATGATCCAGCTCGCGCCGGGATTCGTGACCGCGCATCCCGCCGTGTGACCAACGCGCTCATCGGCCCCCGCACGCAGGCACACCTGCACTCGCAACTCGCCGCCGCGGACACAGTGCTCGCCGCTGACGTACTCGACGCGATCGACGCCATCGTCGCCCCCGGTACAGACCTGACCGCGCACGAGAAGTTCGACACTCCGCCCGCGCTGCTCGACCCGTCACTGCTGCGCCGCTGATCGTCCGAGGGGCAGCGTCCGCATCCTCTCCCCGCAGGTTCCCGCGTCCGCGGGAATCGCTCAGGTGCCCGGCGAGAGGTGTTCCTTGTCTCGCTCGCCGACGCCCGCCGAAGGCCGCGGCGCTCCGCGGGCGCCGGCGGCGACTCCGCCAGATCGCGTCCGGGTAACGCCTCCGCCGTGTCGAGCCGGCCTGCCTCCTTGCGCAGCGGATCCGCCTCGGACACGGGGCCGGTGGGCTCCGGGCCCCGCCCGCGGTCACCCGGCCCGACCGGCCCTGCCCCACCGGTCCTGCCCGATCGTCTGCCGGTAGGGACCGACCAGCCCATGCGGGCGGCATCTGTCCGGGTAAGGCTGTATATGTGACACGACCGGCCCGAACTGACACGACCGGCTCGAGAACCGAGGAAAGGGATCGCCATGAAGGCACTCGTCTTCCACGGCCCCGGACAGTCCGCCTGGGAGGACATCGCGGACCCCGGCATCCAGGAGCCCACCGACGCGGTCGTCCGCGTCGACACCGTCACCATCTGCGGTACGGACCTGCACATCCTCAAGGGCGACGTGCCGGAGGTACGTCCAGGTACGGTCCTCGGCCATGAGGCCGTCGGCGAGATCGTCGAGATCGGCAGCGACGTACGCACCGTCCGTCCCGGTGACCGGGTGCTCGTCTCGTGCATCACCGCGTGCGGCCGCTGCCGTTTCTGCAGGGAGGGAACCTACGGGCAGTGCCGCGGCGGCGGAGGCTGGATCCTCGGCCACCTGACCGACGGCACGCAGGCCGAGTACGTCCGCGTGCCCCACGCCGACCTGTCCACGTACCTGTTGCCGGGCGCGGTGGACAGCCAGGACGCCGTACTGCTGGCCGACATCTTCCCCACCGCCTACGAAGTGGGCGTGCTCAACGGCCACGTACGGCCCGGAGACACCGTCGCCGTGGTCGGAGCCGGGCCCATCGGGCTCGCCGCGATCGCCACCGCCCGGCTGTACACACCCGAGAAGATCATCGCCGCGGACCTGGCCCCGGCCCGGCTGCACGCAGCCAAGAACCTCGGCGCCGACGCCGTGGCCGTCGCGGGCGAGGAGGCCGAATCGCTGGTCGCCGACCTCACCGAAGGCCTCGGTGCCGACGTGGTCGTCGAAGCGGTCGGGGTCCCGGAAAGCTTCGAGACGTGCACGCGCATGGTGCGGCCCGGCGGACACGTGGCCAACGTCGGCGTGCACGGCAAACCCGTCGCGCTGCACCTCGAGGACCTGTGGATCAAGAACGTGACGATCACCACCGGGCTGGTCGACACGTACTCCACCCCGACCCTGTTGCGCATGCTGGCCGGCGGCCGCCTGCCCGCGTCGTCGATGGTCACCCACACCTTCCCACTGGACCAGATGGAGGAGGCGTACGACGTCTTCGCCCGCGCAGCCGTCACCGGCGCGCTCAAGGTCGTACTCGGCGGGGAGCGGCACGACGTCCTGACGGTCAGGGCGGCCTGACGGGAGGAAGTGATCGGAGATGCCCGAACACACACCACCGAACGCGGCGTCCGCGGCGGCGGGCGGCGCCCGGGGCGACATCGGGCGTCGCATCGCCCGACGCCGTGAGGAACTCGGCCTGACACGGCAGGAAACCGCCGAGCGGGCGGGCACGGTACCCAGCTATCTCCAGTACCTGGAGGAACAGTCCACCGCCACGCCGGGCAGCGGCGTTCTCCTCCGGCTCGCCGATGCCCTGGAGACCACGGTGGCGGCCTTGCGCGGCGGCGAGGCCGACCTGCCGCCGGGCGTCGGCCGGCCGGCCGGCCACCCCGAGCTGGTGGAGCTGAGCACGGAGGAGTGCCGCTCCCGGTTGTCGACGCACGGCGTGGGCAGACTCGCCCTGTCCACTCCCGCCGGCCCGGTCGTGGTCCCCGTGAACTACAGCGTCGTCGACGGCGCCGTCACCTTTCGCACCGCACCCGACGCTACTCCCGCGGCGGCCGCCGGAACCCAGGTCGCCTTCGAGGTCGACCACGTCGACGAGGCGCTCAGCCAAGGCTGGAGCGTGCTCGTACGCGGCCGTGCCCGGGAGGTGACGGACGCCGACGCCGTACGCCGACTGGAGGAGCGGGCCTACAGCGGTCCCTGGGCGGGCGGCACGCGGGACATGTGGCTGCGCATCGATCCCGCGGACATCACCGGGCGGGCGATCGCGGTGCGCTGACACGCGTGCCGCCGCGCCACTGGCCTGCGCCGTCAACGAGGCCCCGTTCCCCGCCGCGTACGACGGGCGGTGGCGCGGCGGCGGGCGGTCACGCTCCCCGGGCGGCACCATCCAGCTGCCGATCTTCGCCACCGTCCTCGGCCGCAGCGGCATCGCCGAGCTGCTGCTCGGCTCTGTCAGCCTCGCCGTCGCCGCACGTGCCGACTGCCCGGTGATCGTCCTGCGCGGCGGCCACGACAACCCGGCCGGGTCCGGGATGCGGCAGCGCATCGTGCTGGGCGTCGGCGAAAGGCCGCACAACAGGGAGGTCGTGCGCTTCGCCTTCCAGGAGGCCGCGGAGCGGCGGGTGGTGCTGGAGGCCGTACGGGCCTGGCGTTGCCCCGCGCACGAGACGACGGACCATCCCCTGCTGGCCGGCGAGCCCGCCCACTACCACCAGCAGCGGGCCACGGAGAACCTCGAAGCGGCGCTGCGCGACGCCCTGGCGGACCATCCGTCCGTCGAACTGCGCCGGCACGTCGTGGAAGGCACCGCCCGCAAGGTGCTCCTCGACGCCTCGGCCGACGCCGGCCTGCTCGTTGTCGGAGCCCAGCGGCGGCAAGGGCACTTCGGACTCCAGCTCGGCCGGGTCGCCCACGCGGTCCTGCACCACTCCGAGTGCCCGGTAGCCGTCGTACCGCAGCGGACGTGAACGCCTGGCGCTGCCCGCGCACGAGACCGCCGACCAGCCGGCGTCGGCTGACGAACCGGCGTGCCACCACGAGGAGCGGGCCCCTGCCCGTGCTCGACACCGTGCTCCAGGACGCCGTCTCGGGGTACCCGGGCGTCCCGGTACGCCACACCTCGTCTCTACTTGATCAGGAGTTGTTCATGACCGTCCGAGTGGGCATCAACGGATTCGGCCGCATCGGCCGCAACTACCTCCGCGGGGCGCTGGAGCGGGCTGAGACCGGAAGCCGGCCGGTCGAGGTGGCGGCTGTCAACGACATCGCCCCGCCCGGTACGCTCGTCCATCTCCTCGAGTACGACTCCACGTACGGGCGGCTCGGCCGGAACGTCACCTACGACGACACGTCGATCACCGTCGACGGGCACCGCATCGCCGTCACGGCGGAGCGTGACCCCGCGGCCCTCGGCTGGACCGAGCACGCCGTGGACGTCGTCATCGAGTCGACGGGCCGTTTCCGCGACCGGGACTCGGCCGCCCTGCACCTGAAGGCGGGCGCTCGCAAGGTGCTGATCTCGGCACCCGGCAAAGAAGCCGACGTGACCGTGGTCATGGGCGTCAACGAGGACGCCTACGACCCGGGCCACCACCACGTCCTGTCCGCCGCCTCCTGTACCACCAACTGCGTCGTCCCCATGGTCGCGGTCCTGCACGAGCGGTTCGGCATCACCAAGGGCCTCATGACCACCATCCACGGCTACACCAACGACCAGGCGCTCCTCGACGGCCCGCACAAGGACCTGCGCCGGGCCCGCTCGGCGGCGCTGAGCATCATCCCGACCAGCACCGGCGCCGCGCGCGCCGTCGGCCTGGTCGTGCCCGAGCTGGACGGCGCGTTGGACGGCCTCGCGGTCCGGGTTCCGGTCGAGGACGGCTCGCTGACCGACCTGACCGTGGTCCTGGGGCGCGAGGTGACGGCCGACGAGGTCAACACGGCGTTCGCCGAGGCGGCCGATGGGCGGTTGCGCGGCATCCTGCGCGTGACCACCGCGCCGATCGTCTCCCGCGACGTGCTCGGCGACCCCGCGTCCTGCGTCTTCGACGCGGAGCTGACCCAGGCACATGGCGACCTCGTCAAGGTCTTCGGCTGGTACGACAACGAGTGGGGGTACAGCAATCGGCTGCTCGACCTCACCGCCTATGTGGCGGAGCAGCTGTGAACCCATCGAACGCATCAAGCCCGTCAAGCCCGTCAAGCTCATCAAGCCCGTCGAGCCCGTCGGCGACCCGGTCCGGTGAGTCCCACAACGAGGTCGCACCCGTGCTGCGGGCCGTCCGGGCCGTCGTGCTCGACACCGATGGAGTGATCACCGACTCGGCGAAGGTGCACGCCGCCGCATGGAAGACGGCTTTCGACGCCTTCCTGCGCGACCATCCGCCCGAAGACCCCCACCAACGGCGCCCGTTCGACACGAGTGACGACTACCTGCGCTACGTGGACGGCAAGTCCCGCCTCGACGGCGCCGCCGCCTTCCTCGCCTCACGCGGCCTCGACCTGCCCGCCGAGGCCGTACAGGACGTCGCCGCCGACAAGGAGCGGCTGTTCACCGAGCGGTTGCGCGAGGAGGGCATCGACGCCTACCCGGGGACGGTACGCCTGCTGCGCGCCCTGCGCCGGGAAGGAATGCCCCTCGCCGCGGCCTCCGCGTCCCGCCACGCCCGTGAACTCCTCACCAACGCAGGCGTACTCGACCTCTTCGACGCGCTGGTCGACGGTGGCGAGGTGGCCCGGCTCGGCCTGCCGGGCAAACCGCGGCCCGATCTGTTCCTGGAAGCGGCCCGCCGGCTCGGCGTTCCCCCCGACCGCGCGGCCGTCGTCGAGGACGCCCTGGCAGGGGTGGAGGCGGGCCGGCAGGGCGGGTTCGCTCTGGTCATCGGCGTGGATCGCACGGCCGTCCCGGGTACCCGGGACGGACTCCTGCGGCACGGCGCCCACCTCGTCGTCCGCGACCTGGGAGAACTCATCGAGGGAATCGAGACAGGAGCACCGAAGTGACGGGATGGACGTGGGACTACGAGGGCTACGACCCCGCGGACGAGAGGCTCAGGGAGTCCCTTTGCACGCTGGGGAACGGCTACTTCGCCACCCGCGGAGCGATCCCCGAATGCGCGGCCGACGATGTGCACTACCCGGGTACGTACGTGGCCGGCTGCTACAACCGGCTCACCTCCGACGTGGCCGGACGCCGGGTCGAGAACGAGGACATGGTCAACCTGCCCAACTGGCTGCCGCTCCGCTTCCGCCTGCACGGCGACGGCGACCAGGGCCCGGCACCGTGGCTCACCCCGGACACCGCGACGGTCCTCGAACACCGCCAGGTCCTTCATCTGTCCACCGGCATCCTGGAGCGCCGGACGCGGTACGCCGATGACGAGGGCTGCACCCTGGCCGTGCGTCAGCTGCGCGTCGTGCACATGGCGGATCCTCATCTGGCCACCCTGCGCACCGAGTTCACGGCGGAGAACTTCTCCGGCGAGGTCGAGCTGGAGGCGGCCCTCGACGGATCCGTCACCAACGCCGGCGTGCCGCGCTACCGGGACCTGGACGGCCGCCACCTGACCCATGTGCACACCGACACCGCCGCCCCGGACACGGTGTGGCTGCGCTGCCGAACCCGTACCTCCGACATCCGCGTCGGCATGGCGGCCCGCCTCACCGCGGACGAACCGGTATCGACTCATCACGCGGCCCTGCGCGCCACCCAGCGAACGCGCCTGCACCTGACTCCGGGCATCGCCGCCACCGTCGACAAGACCGTCGCCCTGCACACCTCGCGGGACCCGGCGATCAGCGACCCGCTGTGCGCGGCGATCGACCGGGTGAGCGGGGCGCCCGGCTTCGACGATCTGCTGGAGTCGCACATCACGGCGTGGGACCAGCTGTGGCGCCGGGCCGAACTGGACGTGCCCAACGATGCGGGCAGCATCCTGCGGCTGCACCTCTTCCACGTCCTGCAGACGCTCTCCCCGCACACCGCCGACCTCGACGTCGGCGTACCCGCCCGAGGGCTGCACGGCGAGGCGTACCGGGGCCATGTCTTCTGGGACGAGCTGTTCGTCCTTCCGTATCTCAACCTGCACTTCCCCGAGGTGTCCCGCGCGCTCCTCCACTACCGCTACCGACGCCTCGAACAGGCCCGTCGTTCCGCGGCCCGCGCGGTCGGCCTGACCGGCGCGCTCTATCCGTGGCAGAGCGGCAGCGACGGCCGCGAGGAGACCCAGGAGCTGCACCTCAACCCGCGCTCCGGACGCTGGCTGCCCGACTACTCCCGGCTCCAGCGCCACGTCGGCTCGGCCGTCGCCTACAACGTGTGGCAGTACTGCGAGGCGAGCGGGGACGCCGAGTTCCTGCACACCAAGGGCGCCGAGATGCTGCTGCAGATCGCCCGCTTCTGGGCGGACGCCGCCGTCTACGACGAGTCCCTCGGGCGGCACCGTATCCGCGGCGTGGTCGGCCCCGACGAGTACCACGACGCGTACCCCGGTGCCGAGAAGCCCGGTCTGGACGACAACGCGTACACGAACGTCACGGCCGCCTGGGTACTGGCCCGCACGCTCGATGTACTCGACACCCTCCCCGAACCACGCCGCCGGGAACTCGTCGAGCGGACGGCGCTGGACGGCGGCGAACTCGAACTGTGGGAGGACGTGTCCCGCACCCTCCACGTGCCCTTCCACGACGATGTCATCAGCCAGTTCGAGGGCTACGGCGACCTGGCGGAACTCGACTGGGACGGCTACCGCGACCGGTACGGCGACATCCGGCGCCTGGACCGGATCTTGGAGGCGGAGGGTGACACCGTCAACCGCTACCAGGCGTCCAAACAGGCCGACGTCCTCATGCTCGGCTACCTCTTCTCACCCGCCGAACTCCAGGGCCTCTTCACCCGGCTGGGCCACCGCCTCGACGAGGACACCTGGCGGCGCACCGTCGACTACTACCTGCACCGCACCAGCCACGGCTCCACCCTCAGCGGCCTGGTCCACGGCTGGGTACTGGCCCGGGCCCGCCGAGCCGAGGCGTGGACGTTCTGCCAGGAGGCGCTCAAGGGCGACATCGCCGACCTCCAGGGCGGGACCACGGGCGAGGGAATCCACCTGGGCGCCATGGCGGGCACCCTCGACCTCGTCCAGCGCGGACTCACCGGTCTCGAGACCCGCCAGGGCGCCCTGTGGCTGGACCCGGCGCCCCTTCCGGAGCTGTCCTCCTACGGATTCGCCCTTCGCTACCAGGGCCACTGGGGAGTACGGCTGCGCATGGAATGCGGGAGCCTGGAGATCGCGGTGCCGTCCTCCGACCGGCTGCCCATCGACGTCCGGCTGCCCGGTCGTGCGGTGTCCGTACAGCCGGGGGAGACCTGCCGGCTGGTGCTCCCTGGTTGAGCCCAGTCCAGGAGGGGCCGAATGGACCTGGGTGGGGGACCTCACGGCCCGAGCGCGGGGGACCTCACGGCCCAAGCGCACTGGTCGGGTCGCCGCAGCATGAGGCCGGCAGGGGACAGCAGGCTCAATGCAGGGGGCGCGATCGCACCGCTCCGGAACCGCGCGTGTCCCATCGCCGGGTTTGGCGTCACGGCGTCCGGCTACCCGGACAATGTGTCAGCACCAGAGCAGCAGGAACTCGTCCGTTTCCTCGAGGATCGGTTCGCCTGCGCGCAGGCGTGCACCGAGTGCGCCCGGGTGTGCGCCCTGCGCGCGAGTCTCACCGACCTCGACGGCCCCGATGATCAGCAAGAGCTGCGGCGCAAGGGAATCCTGTGCGCGGAAGTCTGCGACGCGACCTGCCGCGCCCTGGCCGAGCAGACCGTGCAGAGCGAGGCCGGAATGCGCGCCCAGGTCGAATGGTGCCGCGCCGTCTGCCTCGAGACCGCGCACGTCTTCGACCGAAGCCCCGACGCCGAGGAGGCGGCGCAGGCCTGCCGGGATTGCGCAGGGGCCTGCACCGAGTTCCTCACCCTGTTGGGCTGACGGGGCGGGCCGAGAGCGAGCAGGCGGGAACGAAGGCGGGCCGAGCCTCACGACACAAGGTCTCCCCGCAAGATCCCCGGCGACTCCGGCCTCGCAAAGCTCTCCGGCCCAACGCTCCGGCAAGGCTCTCCAGCCGCACGCTCCCGCAGAGCTTTTCGGATATCACCTCGCTTCCGCGGAGCCTTGGGACATCACCCCGCAAGCGCCTGCCCGACCCGCACATTCCACCGCCCACCCCGCCCGCTGAACTCCGTCGCGGTCAACGGAGGCACATCGACCCGCCAGAACGCCGACTCCGGAGCCCCGAGCGCCCGTACCACCCCGGCGCGTACGATCTCCGGCTCGACGACGGCGACGATCCGGCCCGAGCCGAGATCCGCCGCCGTGTACAGCCACTTCGCGACGCGCTCGCACAGATCGCGTACCGACTCACCGCCGTGCGGGGCGGACGAGGGATCCGCCAGCCACCGAGCCACGGCCTCCGGCTCGTCGGCGCTCACCTCGGCGAGGGTCGCCCCGCGCCAGCGGCCCACATCCAGGCCGGCCAACTCGGGTTCGGGGAGGGGGGCGAGGCCGAGTGCCGCGGCCGTTTCCCGGCAGCGCACGCTGGGCGAGACCGAGGCCCGGTCGGCGGTGGGCAGCGAGCCCGCGGCCGCCTCCGCGAGCCGCAGCCCGGCCGCGTCGACCGGGCATCCGTCGTCGAAACGTGCCTCCCGCAGCGCCACACTGATCGCTGGTGAGATCAACATCACTCGGCTGGTCATCGGCCCACTTTCGCGCTTTGCACGTGCTCAACACCCTTGCTGACACCGGGAATTGACGATGTGACCGGCACCCCGGCGCGCACCCGGCACCCTATGCGCCCTTGGCCGCGCCTCCGCTTCGCGGTACCTTCTCGTCGATATTGACGACGGTTCGACGGAAGCCGGTGAGAATCCGGCACGGTCGCGCCACTGTAAGCCCCGCACCAACCGCCCCTGCCAGGGGCGGTGAAGGTCGAGCAAGTCAGACCCGTGGCCGTCGTCTTGTGCACCACCAAGATGGGACGCGAGTTCCCCAGGAGGTCCTGCCGTATGGCGCAGTCCGTCGCTCAGCCGACCGCAACCACCCCCGCCGTTCCCGCAAAGCTGCCGATCGGCGCGATCGCCCCCTGGGCGGTCTTCTTCGGCATCCTGATGCTGGTGCTGCTCTACTTCGTCGGCGCCGAACAGGGCGCCACCTCCCTGGTGTCCGGCGAAGGCGTGCACGAGTGGGTGCACGACGCCCGCCACCTGCTCGGCTTCCCCTGCCACTGACGGCGGAAGGAACCGACAGGACAACTCCATGAACTCCGTCACCGTCAGAAACCTCCTGGTGCGCGGCATGCTCGCGGGTCTCGCCGCGGGCCTGCTCGCCCTGGTCGTCTCCTACTTCCTCGGCGAACCGCGCGTCGACGAAGCGATCGCGTTCGAGGAGTCCCACTCCCACGAACACGGTGGGGCCGAACTCGTGACCCGCACGATGCAGTCCACTGGCGGCCTGGCCACCGGGATACTCGTCTACGGGGTCGCGTTCGGCGGCATCGCCGCGCTCGCGTACTGCTTCGCACTCGGCAGGATCGGCCGCTTCGGGCCGCGCGCGAGCGCCCTGCTGCTGTCGACCGCGGGCCTGATCGCGGTCTACGTCGTCCCGTTCCTGAAGTACCCCGCCAACCCACCGGCTGTCGGCGACCCCGACACCCTCAACCAGCGCACGGTCCTGTTCTTCCTGATGGTGGCGCTGAGCGTGCTGCTCGCCGTCGCCACCGTGATCCTGGGCAAGCGCCTCGCACCGAGCCTGGGCAACTGGAACGCCACGCTCGCGGCGGGCGCGTTCTTCGTCCTCGTCGTCGGACTCGCGTACGCGTTCCTGCCGTCCTTCAACGAGGTCCCGAAGGACTTCCCAGGCACCCTGCTCTGGCAGTACCGCCTCGCGGCCCTGTCCATCCAGGTCACCCTGTGGACCGCCTTCGGGTTGGTCTTCGGGCTGCTGGCGGAGCGCGTACTGGCTCCCAAGCCGGCCAGGACCGAAGGGAAGACGCCCGAAGCTCGGGCAACTCCCGTCGCGCACTGAGCCGTTCACTCACACAAGGGCCTCCGGACCACCGTCCGGGGGCCCTTCGCGTAGGTGCGTACGTCACCGGCATTCCCAATTTCTGCAACACGTTCTACGGTGTGCGCCGTCAGGTCCGGGCGGGCCGAAGCAGCAGGCCATTGGGAGCCAGGAGGCGCCGTGCATCTCGAATACACGCCGGAGCAGCAGGAGTTGCGCACCGAACTGCGCACCTACTTCGCCGAGCTGGTACCGGACAACGTCCACGCCCGCTACGGAGACCCGGCGGCGCAGAAGCGCTTCTACCGCGACACCATCCGCCGACTCGGCTCCGACGGCTGGCTCGGCGTGGGCTGGCCGAAGGAGTACGGCGGGCGCGGCCTGAGCCCGATGGAACAGTTCATCTTCTTCGACGAGGCCGCCCAGGCCGGCGTACCGCTACCGCTGATGGCGCTGAACACGGTCGGACCGACGATCATGCAGTTCGGCACGGACGAGCAGAAGGCGTACTTCCTGCCGAAGATCCTTTCCGGCGAGATCGACTTCGCGATCGGCTACAGCGAGCCGGACGCGGGCACGGACCTGGCCGCGCTCAAGACCCGCGCGGTCCGCGAGGGCGACGAGGCCACCGGCCACTACACGGTCAACGGCCAGAAGATCTGGACGACCAACGGCGACACCGCCGACTGGGTCTGGCTCGCCGTCCGTACCGACCCGGAGGCCCCGCCGCACAAGGGCATCACCATGCTCCTCGTGCCGACCTCCGACCCCGGCTACTCCTGCACCCTCATCAACACCCTCGCCTCCCACGACACCACCGCGAGCTACTACGAGAACATCCGCGTCCCCGCCTCCCGCCGGGTCGGCGAGGAGAACAAGGGCTGGCGGCTGATCACCAATCAGCTCAACCACGAGCGCGTCACCCTCGCCGCGCACGGCACCATGGCCATCCGGGCCCTGCACGACGTCCAGCGCTGGGCCATGGAGACCAAACTCGCCGACGGCCGCCGCGTCGTCGACCTCCCCTGGGTACGCCGCCGCCTCGCCCAGACCCACACCAAGCTCGACGCGATGAAACTCCTCAACTGGCAGATGGTGAACGCCGTCCAGGAGGGCAGCCTCACCCCGCAGGACGCCTCCGCGGTCAAGGTGTACGGCTCCGAGGCCCGCCGAGACGCGTACGCCTGGCTCATGGAGATCGTCGCGACACCCGGCGTTCTCAAGGAGGGCTCGGCGGGCGCGGTGCTCCACGGCGAACTGGAGCGCGGCTACCGCTCGGCCGTGATCTTCACGTTCGGCGGCGGGAACAATGAGATCCAGCGAGAGATCATCTCGTGGATCGGCCTTGGGATGCCGCGGGTACGGCGTTAGTCGGTTGGGCGGTGTGGCGGACGGTGGGGTCGATGAGCAATGTCCCCGAGGCCCGGGAGGGGCCTGCCGGGAGCCGGGGCTTCGACCTGGATCCGTGGATCCGGCCTCTATGCGCTCCCCTCCGTCGTTGCCGGGGTCGCCGCGTACGCCTCGTATGTGCACCAACGGGAGTTCGCACTGCAGGGCGGGGCGGACACCATCAGTGCGTCGTTGTGGCCGCTGTCGGTGGACGGGCTCTTGCTCTTGGCTACGGTCGGCCGAACTTTGCCGCCGGGGTGGGGGGCCGCGCGCGCCCCGCCGACCGCCCGCCCCGGAGGTCAGGTTGTGTGTCGAGCGCCAGCGCCAGCGCGGTGGCCAGCAGCAGCATCACGGGGATCTGCACGATGCCGAAGAGCAGTACCCGCGCGAAGCTCTCCAGGAAGGCCGACTGCTGAAGGGCGAGGGAGTAGTTGTCAAGACCGGCGAAGCCGACGGTGGCCGGACCCAGGCCCAGCGAACCGGAGCGGACCGGCTTGAGCATGCTCTGGTGGACGGCGTAGCCGAGCGGAATGACGAAGGTGAACAGGAACAGGGCGACGAAGGGGAGGAGGAAGCCCCATGCCGCCCGGTCCGGGCGGGCGGACCGTCGGCCGCCCGGTGTCGCCTTCTCCGTCCCGTTCCTCGTCCGGCTGATCGCGGTGCTCATCACGCGCTCCTCGCCTTGAGACCCTTGGCCGGCAGGTTGTCCACGGTGCTTTTCTGGGCGTCGGCCAGCAACGAGGCGAGCGTGCCGTCCCCGGCTATGGCGGCGCCGAAGGAGTCCCCGAGCCGGAAGAAGTCGGCGTCCGTGGTGGGGGACCACTGAGCTCCGGGCTCTGGGGTGGTGGGCTCCGGCTCGAGCCCGTGAAGGTCTTCGACGCCACCACCGACCTTCACGGCCTCCCGGCCGGGTACCAGGACATGGCCGACCGCACCAGCCTCAAGGTCCTCATCAAGCCCTGACCATGGCACAACCCGCAATCGGCGAGGCGGCGGGGCTCTGTCCGGCCCCTCCCCGCGCGGCAGTGCCCCCGATCGTGTCGGTAAGCCGCTCCTGATGGAACGTGAAGGGGGGAGGAAAGTCTCCCTGCCGCGAGCGTTGCCGGTGGTGCAAGACTCCCCATCCGAGAAGCCGCCACCGCCAAGGCGCGCGGTCGCCAGGATCCCCGCGGTGATGAAGATCTGCCTCCCCTCCCGCTGTTGTGTACGACTCACCCGTCTGTGATGCGAAGGCGTATGTATGTCTACTGAACTCCCCGAGTCCGCCGCTCCACCCCCCACCGGAGCCGGCGAGTCCTCCCCGGCGCCCACTCGGCGCACGTTCATCGCCACCAGTACGGCGGTCGGTGGCGCGGTCGTCGCGGGGGGCGTGATCGGAGGGACATCCCTCTTCGGCCCGGAGGAAGCGACGGCCGATGAGAGGCCGCCCGCCAGCCGGGTGTCCCTGACGGTCAACGGCACCCGCCGGACCGTGACGGTCGACAACCGCACCTCGCTGCTGGATCTGCTGCGCGAGCACTTCGACCTGACGGGCTCCAAGAAGGGCTGCAACGCCGGGGCCTGCGGTGCGTGCACGGTCCTGGTCGACGGGCAGCGGCACAACGCCTGCCTGACGCTCGCGGTGCGCCTGGAGGGCGCCGAGGTCACCACGATCGAGGGCCTGGCCGACGGCGACGAACTGCACGCCCTGCAGCAGGCGTTCATCGATCAGGACGCCTTCCAGTGCGGCTACTGCACTCCCGGCCAGATCGTCTCCGGAGTCGGCTGCATCCAGGAGGGTCACACAGGCACCGCGGAGGAGATCCGGGAGTGGATGAGCGGCAACATCTGCCGCTGCGGCTGTTACGTCAAGATCGTGCGGGCGGTCGAGCAGACCGCCCGCGGGAAATGAGGTTGGGCGGCCATGCATCCCTTCTCCTACACCCGTGTCTCCGACACCCGTGAGGCCCTCGACGAGGGCCGGCGCGGCGGGCGGTACATCGCCGGCGGCACCACCCTCGTCGACCTGATGCGGGAGACCGTCGAACGCCCCGACGCGCTGGTCGACATCAGCGCCCTGCCGCTGCGCGAGGTCACCGCCACCGAGCGCGGCGGCCTGCGCATCGGTGCGCTGGTGCGGATGGCCGAGGCAGCCGCCCACTCCAAGGTGCGCACCTTGTATCCCGTCATCTCCGAGGCGCTGGAGTTGAGTGCTTCGGCCCAGCTGCGGAACATGGCGACCATCGGCGGCAACATCATGCAGCGCACCCGGTGCACGTACTTCCGCGACGTGACAGCCGACTGCAACAAGCGTGAGCCCGGCTCGGGTTGCGCCGCAGTACAGGGCTTCAACCGGTCCCACGCGATCCTCGGCACCTCCGACCACTGCGTGGCGACCCACCCCTCCGACGTCGCCGTGGCCTTCGCGGCCCTGGAGGCGAGCGTGCACCTCCTGGGGCCGGACGGGGAGCGCCGCGTTCCCTTCGCCGACTTCCTGTTGCGACCGGGCAGCACCCCGAACCGCGAACAGGCCCTGCGTAAGGGTGAGTTGATTACCGCTGTGGAGATCCCGGCGCTTCCGCGCCCGCTGAAGTCGGGCTACCTGAAGGTGCGCGACCGTCAGTCCTACGAGTTCGCCCTGACCTCCGCGGCCGTCGGCCTGCACATCCGAGGCGGCGTCATCCGCGAGGCGAAGGTCGCCGCCGGCGGTGTGGGCACCGTGCCGTGGAAGCTGCCCGCCGTCGAGCGCCACCTCATCGGCGAGCGCCCCTCCGAGGCCCTGTGGGCCGAGGCCGCCGAGCAGGCGGCGGAGGGCACTCGCCCGCTTCAGCACAACCGCTTCAAGGTCGAACTGCTTCAGCGGACCGTGGAACGCCAGCTGCGCGTCGTAGGAGGTACCAAGTGAGCCCCCAGCCACAGGCAGCCGTGGGCGCGCCGCTGTCCCGGGTGGACGGCCGGCTGAAGGTCACGGGCAAGGCGCTGTACGCCGCCGAGTACGACATCGACGGTGCCGTGCACGCCGTCATCGTCGACGCGAGTGTCGGCCGCGGCCGTATCACGTCGATCGACACCGGCGCGGCCGAAGCCCACCCGGGTGTGCTGCGGGTGATCAGTCACCGCAACGCGCCGAAGCTGCCGTACCGCGACAACGCCGGCTCCAACAACCTGCCCGGTCGACGGCTGCGGGTCTTCCAGGACGACAAGGTCCTCTTCCACGGCCAGCCGGTCGCCGTCGTGGTGGCCACCACGCTGGAGGCCGCACAGCACGGCGCGAGCCTCGTCAAGGTCGACTACGACGCCGAGCGGCCCTCGACCGACCTGCACGACGCAGAGCCGGACAAGCCGACGAACTACGCGCGCGGCGACGCGGAGGCCGGCCTGCGTGATGCTCCCGTACGGCTGGACCTGACCTACCAACTGGCACGCAACCACCACAACCCGATGGAACCGCACGCCACGATCGCCCGCTGGGACGGCGACGAGCTCACCGTGTGGGACAAGACGCAGTGGGTGATGGGCACCCACGACGAGCTCGCCGCCGTGTTCGACCTGCCCGCGGCGTCGGTGCGGGTCATCAACCCCTTCGTCGGCGGCGGTTTCGGCAGCGGGCTGCGCTGCTGGCCGCACACCACCGTCGCCGCGCTGGCCGCGCGGGAGACGAAGCGTCCGGTCAAGCTGGTGCTCAGCCGCCGGCAGATGTACTTCGGCACCGGCTTCAGGCCGTCGTACGAGTACCGGCTGCGCCTCGGCAGCGACCGGCGCGGCCGGCTGACCGCCGCGATCCACGACATCGACGCCGAGACCTCCTCGTACGAGACGTTCACCGAGGCCGTCATGGGCGCGGGACAGATGACCTACAGCATGCCCAACGTCAGCCAGGCGTACCGGACGGTCCCCCTGGACGTGAACACACCGATCTGGATGCGCGGCCCCGGCTTCGCCTCGGCCTCCTTCGCCATCGAGTCGGCCATGGACGAGCTCGCGAACGAACTCGGCGTCGACCCGATCGAGCTGCGCCGACGCAACGAACCCAGCGAGGACGAGTCGAACAACCTGCCCTTCTCCACCCGACGGCTGCGGGAGTGCTACACGGTAGGCGCCCGCGAGTTCGGCTGGGACCGCCGCAACCCGAGGCCGCGCTCGACGCGGGACGGGGACTGGCTGATCGGCCTGGGCATGGCCGCCGGTGTCTACGATCCCGGGCGCTTCCCTGCCGAGGCCCGGGTCCGCCTGGATGCCGACGGGACCGCGGTGGTCGAGTCGGCCACCAGCGACATGGGGCCGGGCACCTACACCTCCCAGACCCAGGTCGCCGCCGACGCACTCGGACTGACCATGCGCACCGTCACCTTCCGGCTCGGCGACTCCCTGTATCCGCCGACCGGTCCCCACGGCGGCTCGGCGACCATGGCCAGCGTCGGCACCGCCGTCGTCGACGCCTGCGACAAGGTCCGACGGCAGGCGATCGAACTGGCCGTCGAGGACCGCGAATCACCGCTGTACGGGGTGGCGGTGAAGGAGGTCGTCGTACGCGGCGGTCGGCTGCAGGTGCGGGGCAACCCGGCGCGGGGCGAGACGTACCAGCGGCTGCTCACCCGCAACGACCGCACCCACCTCCAAGCGGACGGCTCCTACACCGGGGCGCCGCAACCGGCGCGGTGCTCCTACCACGCCTACAACGCCACCTTCGCCGAGGTCGCCGTCGACGCGACGCTCGGTCTGGTCCGGGTGCGGCGGATGCTCGGCGTCTACGACGCGGGCCGCATCATCAGCCCCAAGCTCGCCGACAGCCAGGCGATCGGCGGCATCGTGGGCGGTATCGGCACGGCTCTGCTGGAGCACACCGTCACCGACCACCGCGACGGCCGGATCGTCAACGCCAACCTCGCCGACTACCTCGTCCCGGTCAACGCCGACGTCCCCGAGGTCAGGGCGATCTACCTGGACGGCGAGGACAACGACGGCAACGCGCTCGGCGTCAAGGGGCTCGGCGAGGTCGTCCAGGTGGGTGTGGCGGCCGCGATCGGCAACGCGGTCTTCAACGCCACCGGCCGACGGGTCCGCGAACTGCCCATCACCGCCGAGGCGTTGATCTGACCCTGGCAGTCCCTCCCCTCAGGGACGGGCCGATCGACCGGCCCGGCAGCCCGCCCCCGTCGCTGCCGGACCTCCCAGGGCCGTCGCCGCGCATGCGCTCCCCGTCCGGCGCGGCGGCGGCCCGCCCCACCCCCACGGCGAACCACGGAGAACGACTCATGCTGAACATCGCGGACACACTGCACCGCTGGTGCCGTGAGACACGCCCCTTCGCCCTCGCCACCGTCGTCGACGTGCACGGCAGTGCCCCCTTGCCAGTCGGTACGTCGGTCGCGGTGGACGAAGACGGCAACGCGGTCGGCAGCATCTCCGGCGGCTGCGTAGAGGGGGCGGTCTATGAACTGTGCCGACAGGTGCTGCATGACCAGGGTGCGCCGCAGCGCGCCTGGTTCGGCTACTCCGACGACGACGCCTTCGCCGTCGGCCTGACCTGCGGCGGAGAACTCGAGGTCCTCATACAGCGCATGGATCCCGCGACTCAGTCGCACCTCGCTGCTGCCCTGACCGAGGCGGTCCGGGGCGGACCGGTTGCCGTGGCACAGGTCGTGGACGGCCCGGACGCACTCCTCGGGTCCACGCTGAGTGTGTTCGGCGACGGCCGGGTCCCTGACGGAACGGTGGACGGGGGGCCGATGGACCGGGCGGTGGCCGATCGGGCCGGGGCGCTGCTGCGGGCGGGCCGCACCGCTCTCGTCCCGCTCGGCGGCGACGCGGACACCTGCCCCGAGCAACTGTCCGTTCTTGTCCACGTGGCCGCCACTCGTCCCCGCATGCTGATCTTCGGCGCCGTCGACTTCGCCGCCGCCCTCAGCCAGGTCGGCCGCTTCCTGGGCTATCACGTCACCGTCTGCGACGCCCGCCCTGTCTTCGCCACCGCGGCACGCTTCCCGCACGCCGACGAGGTGGTCGTCGACTGGCCCCACCGCTACCTGGACCAGACCCACATCGACGCTCGTACCGCCGTGTGCGTCCTCACCCACGACGCCAAGTTCGACATACCCCTGCTGCGCCTCGCACTCGACCTGCCTGTCGGCTACGTCGGCGCGATGGGCTCACGCCGCACCCATGACGAGCGGCTGCGCCGCTTGCGTGACGCCGGCGTCACGGATGAACAGCTGGCCCGGCTGCGCTCTCCGATCGGCCTCGACCTCGGCGCACGCACCCCGGAGGAGACGGCAGTCTCCATCACCGCGGAGATCATCGCCGACGCCAACCAAACCAGCGGCCTGCCCCTGTCCCATCGCATGGGCCCCATCCACCGGCCGGCTGCTCACGACCCTGGCGGTGGCCGACCCACTCTCGAAGACGTCGCCGCGCGCGCCGACGTGGCCCGCGGCACGGACTCGCGGGTGGTCAACGGCTCGTCCCGGGTCAGCGGCGCCACACGGGTGGCGGTCCAGGCCGCGGTCGCCGACGCCGAACCGTTGGAACCCGGCGTAGCAGGCTCCGGCGGTCGCGTGCTCAGCGCGGGCTCGATCGTCTCGCATTCCTGTGCTCGCTGAGCGTCACCCGAGCCGGCTGCCCATCTTTGACTGGCACAAGGCATGGCTGGTTGGCACCAGGATCGCATTGCCGGGGAACGGGCTCGTCAAGCCCGCCCATGTGCTTCCTGCGAGCGTCGCGACAGCGAGTCGATGACCACCGCGGCGAAGAGCACCCCGCCCGTGATGATGAACTGGACGGCAGCGGGGGTGTCCGTGATCGCCATGCCTGAGGCGATCGACTGGATGATCAGTATGCCGAGCACCGCGGACCAGGTGGTACCGCGTCCTCCGAACAGGCTGGTACCACCGATGACGGCTGCTGCGATGGCATTGAGCAGCAGGACGCCCGAGCCGGAACTCTGGCTCACCGAGGTGATGCGCGAGGCCAGGAACAGGCCGCCGACAGCGGCCATGGTGCCCGAGACCGCGAGCACCGTGGTCTGCACCCGCGTCACACTGAGGCTGGCGCGACGGGCCGCTTCGACACCGCCACCGAGTGCGTAGACCTGTCGCCCGTAGTGCGTGCGCCGGAGAACGATGTCGAGGCCTGCCACCACCACGAGGAAGATCAGGAGAGCGAGCGGTAGGCCTTGGAAGCGGTTGAGGAGGTACGCGGCGGTGAACGCGATCACCGCGAGTACTCCCGTGCGCACCGCGATCCCCTGGAGTGAGGGGTGCGGCATGCCGACGGCCTTGCGGCGCCGCCTGTCCTGGTAGGACACGAGGAAGACCATGCCCGTGCTGACTCCCGCCAGGCCGTAGGCGGCGCCGTCGTTGGTGAAGTAATAGGTGGTCAGCTTGGCGACGAGCCCGTTCTCGTCGAGGTTGACGGTGCCGCTGGTCCCGAGGACGTAGAGCATGAGGCCGTTCCAGGTGAGCAGCCCCGCGAGTGTGATGACGAACGCCGGCACCCGGGTCCTGGCGTACGAGAAGCCCTGGACGGTTCCCGCCGCGGTGCCCGCGAGCACTCCGATGATGACGGCAAGCCATTCGGGTACGCCGTGGTTCACGTTCAGAACGGCGAAGACGGCCGCCGCGAGACCGCTGATCGAGCCGACCGACAGGTCGAGCTCCCCGAGCAGCAGCACGAAGACGATGCCGACCGCGATCAGACCCGTGCCCACGATGTCCACGCTGAGATTGGACAGGTTCCGGGGTGAGAGGAAGTTCTCGTTGAGGACCTGGAAGGTGATCCAGACCGCGGCAAGGACGAGGACGACGGGGAACGAGCCCAGTTCACCGGCGCTCAGCTTGCGCCGGAAGCCGGCGACCCAGCTCTCCACGGCACGGGCGAGGGCCCGCCCGTGGTGCGGCTGACGGGCCTCGGCGTCGGGTGCGGTGGGTTCGGTCCGTGTGTTGTCCGCCATGTTGCGCATCCCTTTCACCACCCCGCCTCCTGAGGGGCCATCCGGCGGGGGACGTTTTCCGTGGCACCGGTGATGGAGGAGATGATCTGTTCCTGAGACGCGGTGTTCACGTCGAAGAAGCCATTGTTGCGACCGAGCCGCAGCACAGCGGCCCGGTCCGCGAGAGCTTTGACGTCGCCCAGGTTGTGGCTGATGAGCAGTACGCCCAGGCCGCGGTCTCGCAGCTGGTCGACGAGGTCCAGGACCTCGGCGGTCTGCTCGAATCCCAGAGCGGCGGTCGGTTCGTCCAGGAGGAGGACCCGCGGGTTCCCGAGGAGCGAGCGAGCGATGGCGACCGTCTGCCGTTGGCCACTGGACAGTGAGACGACGGGGGCGCGCAGATCGGGGACGGCTCTGGTCAGGCGTTCCAACAGCTGTCCGGTGCGGCGCTCCATCTCCACCTCGTCGAGGAACCCGAACTTGCGGATCTCCCGTCCGAGGAAGAGATTGCCGACGACATCGAGGTTCCCGCACAGCGCGAGGTCCTGGAAGACGGTGGCGATGCCGAGGTCCCGGGCATCGTGGGGGCGCCTGATGTGGACTGTCCGCCCCTCCCACTCGATGGTGCCCTTGTCCGCGGCGGCGACGCCAGAGATCACTTTGACCAGGGTGGACTTGCCGGCCCCGTTGTCGCCCAGAAGAGCGACGACCTGGCCGGCGTGAATCTCCAGCTCGATGTCCGTGAGGACCTCGACGACGCCGAAGCGCTTGCACACGCCGTGCAGCGCCAGCAACGGGGGAGTCGGCACGCAATCCATCTCCTTCCCGGCACCTGGGCCCGACCCGGCCGGCTCGTCAGGACAGCCCGGCCTTGCCGCACGCGGCCCTGAGTTGAGGGGTGCAGATCTGCTGGATGGTGTACACGCCGTCCTTCACCAAGGTGTCCTTGATGTTGTCGACGGTCACGGACACGGGGGGGAGCAGGACGGCCGGGACCGCCCCGCCGCGGGCCCTCACCTGGCCCGTGGCAACCCGGTCGAGGCTTTCACCACGGGCCGCGGCCACAGCCATGGCGGCACCGGCGGAAGCCTCAGGGCCGAAGGGCTTGTAGACGGTCATGTACTGATCGCCGCTGACAATGCGCCGCAGGGCGCTCAGTTCGGCGTCCTGCCCGGTGACAGGAGGCAGCGGGTTCACCTTGTTCGCCTTGAGGGCGGAGATGCTGCCGGCAGCGAGGCCGTCGTTGGCGGCGTAGACACCGTCGATGTTGCCGACGCCCAGGGCGGAGATGGCGCCGGACATGTTCATGTTCGCGGTCTCAGTCCTCCAGTGGAGTGTGTCGTACGCTTTGCCGATCTCCACTCTTCCCTCGAGGGCGGACAGTGCGCCCTTCTTGAACGACACCGCGTTGGGGTCGCTGGGATCGCCGTTCATCATGACGATCTGACCGCCGTTCATCCGGTCGCCCATGGCCTCCAGCAGTGCCCTGCCCTGGAGTCGGCCTACCTCCTCGCCGTCGAAGGAGACATAGCCCGAGATCGGGCCCTCGGCGAGGCGGTCGTAGGCGATGACCGGGATGTCTGCTTCAGCTGCCTTCCTGACTGCGGCGCCGAGCGATCTGGCGTCCACGGCCACCAGCACAATGGCATCGGCCCCCTTGGTGATCATCGAGTTCAACTGCTCCTGCTGGGCGGCGACATTGCCCTCGGCATTGGCGTGCTCGACCGTGCAGTTGCCGCACAGCTCCTTGATCGCCTTCTCGAGCAAGGGACGGTCCTGTGTCTCCCAGCGAGCCGTGGTGGCGTCCGGCAGCAGCAGACCGATCCTCGGCGTGTTCCCCCCGTCGGAGTCGTTCCCGGCACCCTGCCCGCAGGCCGCGAGAGCAACGGCCATCGAGATCGCGGTCATGGCGACGGCCGCGCCCCGGATGCAGGCCTTCATGCGAGAGACCTCCCTCGTCCTTCACCTCGCGTGGCGAGGGGGCGCTCACGACCCGCGACCGGCTGCCAACGGGTATGAGGTCCGGGTGCGGCGCCCCGTCGGCGTACGTCGAGTGGTTGGCGACCGGGGCTCGTGGAGGGCAGGCGCGGCCCCGCCGGCCTCTCCCGTCGGGTTTGGTCAGCGCGGTGTGCGGGTCGGGAAACTGCGCGTGTGCGTCGCGGCGGCAGGGGTTCGTGTACGGGGCGGCCGGGCCGTATGGGCGGCATTTGACGCGGCGCGATGGCGCAGGCCGCGTTGAGCCAGGTGGCCACGTCGGCATGGAGATCCAGGCGCCTTCCGGTCCCTGCTCTCACACGCGGCCGCGGCTCTGGCGGTCGCGGAGGAGCGTGGCCCGCCCCGGCGGCCTGAGTCCTCGGCCCGCCCGGCCCGGCACCGGCGGTTCTGCCCTGAGCACTGCCATCCCCGGCCTCCTCACCAGGTGACGCGTACTGCCGGGCCAAAGTCCAGCAGCCGACGGACGGCCACGATGTCGGCGCCAAACGTCCGCCCGGAACGTACCGAGGAAGCGGCAAGACGGCCACGTCGTAAGTGTGACACCGGCTGCTGTGGTCTGCGAACGCAGCGGCTCCGGCCATCGGCGTGCGGTGCGGGCGGCCATCGGCGTTCGGTGCGGGGCATCCCGCGAGCGCGACTGTGCCGCGGGCAGGGAAGCGACCTCCCACAGCGGCCACCCTCAGCAGGGCGAGTTGCGCGCCGCAGCCGGGCGATCGGCGGCGCCGCAGGTCGGATGGGACGGTCTCGACTGCACCACCCGACGCCACGAGGGCCAACGCGTGAGGGCCAACGCGTGAGGGCCAACGCATGAGGACCAACGCATGAGGATCGGCGTCCCCCGCGGCTGGTCCTGCCGCCGACGGCAATCAGGTGCATATGTCCGGTGTGCCCGCATATGCGACTCTGGTACTTGGGTGCCCGACCTCAACCTGTCGGTACCTGCTGCGTGGACGGGAGGTAGGTCGCGGACATGCCTCATGACGGCCGTGCCCGGGTCGAAGTCTCGGGGCTTCGGGCATCCGAGACCGGCGCCGCGGACTCCGGTTCACCGCCACCCGTGCCGGAGGCGGAGGCGGCCGCGAGGGACCGGGTCCTGACGTTCGCCGGAGCAGCGCTGGCAGCGGTCTATGTGCCCGGTGTCGGGAACGAAGAGCTCCGATTGGTGGAGACGGCCGGTTGCGCCACTTCCGAGTACGCGTTGCCGGAGCGTATGCCCCTGTCCGGGGGCTCACCTGCGGCGCACGCCTTCCGCACCGACGGGCCACTGTGGCTGAACCCCGCGGCACTCGCCTCCTACTCCGAGGGCGGGCCGGTACCGCGGCGAGCGGAGGCGTCGCTGGCCGCGCTGCCACTCGGGACGCAGGGCAGGCGGCTGGGCTGCCTCGTCGTCGTGGGGCCTTCCGCGGACGGCTTCGCGGCCGAGCAACGACGCTTCCTGGAGCGGTACGCCGACGCGGTCGCCGGCATACTCCAGGCCGGGACCGGCCGCCCCGCGCCGTCGCTGCTGAGTCCCGCCCTGCGGAGTCTGCGCGTCGGCTCGTTCGTCCTGGTGCCGGACACCGGCCTGATCGAGGCGGACGACACGCTGCTCGAACTGGTCGGCATCACGCCGGAGGACTTCGACGGCAAGGCGGACACGCTGCTCGCGCATGCCCTCCCGGAGGACATGCACGCGCTGATGTCGGTCGTGGAGCCGTCGACCCAGGCGTTCGGTCGACGGGAGCTGGAGTTCCGTGTCCGCCGCCCCACTGGTGAAATGCGCTGGCTGAGCCTGAGTTGCCGGGTGGTGGCGAGTACTGACGACCGTCCGGAGCAGGTGCTGGGCGTGGTGACGGCGACCTCGGTCCTGCGCCAGAGCGCAGACGACGTCTCCAGGATCCAGTGGCTGACCGCCGCACTCGACGATGCGGCAACGGTCCGTGACGTCAGCCGAGTGGTGGTCACCGCGCTGCGTGAGCCGCTGGGCGCCGACCGGGTGGCGCTCGCCGAGTTGCAGGACGACCGGCTCACGGTCACCGTGCTCGATCCGCCTCAGCCCGCCGCCTGGCCGGAGACATGGCGTTCCGAGTGGCGCTCGGAATGGCCCGACGCACCGGTCAGCGCCCTGCCCACCCTTCAGATGGCTCTGCGGGACGGACGTACGGATCTGTGGCCCGCCGGCACATCCCTCGAACCCGGGCTCGCGGGGATCGGTGCCGGAGGTCTGGCCGTCCTGCCGCTTCCCGCCAAGGGCTGGGTCGCCGGTGTGTGTCTGGTCGGCTGGGATCAGCCGCACGAATTCGTTCCCGAGGAACGGTCCCTGCTGACCGCCACCGCGGCGCTGGTCGGGCAGGCCCTCAAGCGTGCGCACGCGCACGACGCCGAGCAGGAGCTCGCGACGATGCTGCAGCGCAGTCTGCTGCCCCGGCGCCTCCCGGACCTGCCGGGGGGCACGGCCGTCGCCCGCTATCTGCCCGCCAGACGGGGGTTGCAAGTGGGCGGTGACTGGTACGACGTCATAGCCCTCTCCGAGGAGCGGGTGGCGCTGGTCATCGGTGACGTGCAAGGACACAGTGCCGGAGCCGCGACGATCATGGGCCAGATGCGCACGGCGGTCAGGGCATACGCGGTGGAGGGCCACCCGCCCGACGTGGTCGTCTCATACGCCAACCGACTCCTCGTCGGTATGGAGACCGATCTGTTCGCCACCTGCTGCTATGTCGAACTGGACATGGAGGAGGGCAACACCCTGTTCGTCCGGGCCGGGCACCTCTCACCGCTGGTGCGCCATCCCGACGGCAGCACCGCGGAGGTGCAGGTCGAGGGCGGCCTCCCGCTCGGCATTCTCGCGGAGGCGGAGTTCCCCATGACCGCTGTCGCGCTGGCCCCTGGCACGGTACTCGCCCTGGTCACCGACGGCTTGGTCGAGGCCGCCGACCTGCCGCTGGAGGAGGGTATGCGCCGGATGTGCACCGCGCTCGCCGCGGCCGATCCTGCGGATCCAGGGCGGATGGCCGACGAACTGCTCGGTGACGTCGACCGTCGTGAGGACGACGTGGCCCTGTTGCTGCTGCGCTACGACGGCATGAAGCCCCGGCCGATACGGGCCGGCTGGGCGGTGTGGCGGCTGCCCGACGCCGTCATGCACGCCCGCCGTTTCACCGCGCGCACGCTGCGTCGGTGGAAGGTCCAGGAAGTGACCGATGCGGTGTTGCTGGTCGTGTCCGAACTGGTCACCAACGCCCTGGTGCACACGCAGGGTGCGGTCCGCGTCGACCTGACGCTCCGCGGGGACCGGATGCGAGTCTGTGTCAGCGACTCCTCGCCGCGTACGCCCGCCAAGCCCGTGATCGTGGACTGGGAGGCGACCGGTGGCCGGGGCCTGCTTCTGGTCGAAGCGATGTCGGAGTCCGTCGGCTCGATGCCGGTGGCCGGCGGCAAGCAGGTGTGGAGCGAGATCACTGTGCCGCGGCGCGAGCCGGCTCCCGCGGACTCGGGGCCTCGAACGAAACAAACGAAACAAGTGGAACAAGGGGGTCTGCCATGAGGACCCGCACGTGGCACGTCATCGCGGCGCTCATCGCGGGACTCATGACGATGTCCCTGGCCGCCTGCGGAGGAGACGACGAGGCGGGCACGGACAGCTTCGCCGTCGGCCTGCTGCTCCCGAACAGAACAACTCCCCGCTGGGAGAAGTGGGACAGGCCGCTGATCGAGAAGCGGCTGGAGCAGCTGTGTCCCGACTGCACCATGCAGTACGCCAACGCTGAGAACGACGACGCGACGAGGCAGCGGCAACAGATGATCTCCATGATCACCAAGGGGGTCAGGGTCCTGATCCTCGACGCCGCCGACACCAGGGCGCTCCGCTCCTCGGTCCAGGAGGCGCGCAAGGCGGGTGTCCCGGTCGTCGCCTATGACCGGCTCGTCGAAGGCCCGATCGCGGGCTATGTCAGTTTCGACGGTGCGCAGGTCGGCAAGCTCCAGGGCGAGGCGCTCCTGGAGGCCATGGGCGACAGGGCGAACGGCGGGAACGTCGTCATGATGAACGGCGATCCGACCAGCGCCAACGCAGCGTGGTTCCGGAGGGGCGCGCTGTCCGCCATCACAGGCAAAGTGAAGATCGGCAGGTCGTACGACATCCTGGGCTGGAGCACGGAGAACGCCCACGCCAAGATGTCCGCTGCCATCGCGGCCCTGGGCCCGGACCGGATCGACGGCGTCCTGGCGGCCAACGACGACATCGCCGCGGGCGTCATCGCCGCTCTCAAGAGTGCCCATGTCAGGGAGCTTCCTCCCGTCACCGGCCAGGACGCCGACCTCGACGCCGTGCGCCGCATCATCAAGGGCGAGCAGTACATGACGGTGTACAAACCGTTCAAGACGGAAGCAGCAGCCGCCGCTGCCATGGCCGTCGCCCTGGGGCGCGGCGAGGACCTCCGCGACGTCGCCACGACGACGACCGACACCCCGACCACCAAGCAAGTCCCGTCCGTCCTGCTGACTCCGAGCGCGGTGACGGTCGGCAACATCGAGCAGACACTCGTCGAGGACGGCGTGTACACCATCGACCAGCTCTGCCCCCGGGAGCTCCGGCCCGCCTGCGACAAGGCCGGACTCGTCCAGTAGCGGGACAGAGCCGTTCCTTCGACAGCGCCCGGCCGGACGAGGTCGCGCGGGTGACGAGTGGAGAATCATGATGCCGAGCCCTTGGAACCCGGCGTAGCAGGCTCCGGCCGTTGCCCGCTCGGCGCCGGCTCGTCGTTTGAAAGCGAATGCGGACACGTCTGCTACGGCCTCGTCCCCTCGCATTCGATGGATCTGATCCGGAGAGGGTCCGCCGCCAGGCCAGCCAGCGGGCGCGATGCAGCGCCCGTCGGCCGCACCCCTGTCACATCGACCGGCCATGTCCTGTCTACCTGCTGACGGACGGACACAGGAAGAGGGGGAAACCATGCGTGAGATCCTCATCGTCGGCGGCGGCTACGCGGGCTTCTACACTGCGTGGGGCCTCGAGAAGACGTTGCGGACGGAAGAAGCCAGGGTCACGGTCGTCGACCCGCGTCCGTACATGACCTACCAACCCTTTCTGCCCGAGGTGACGGCCGGATCGATTGAGGCACGCCATGCCGCCGTGTCGATGCGCCGGCACCTGCGTACCACCCGACTGATCGCGGGCAGCGTGACCGAGATCCGTCACGCAGACCGGACGGTCACCGTCCAACCGGTGAACGGAGCCGGCCACGAACTCCACTACGACACCCTCGTGGTCACCGCCGGCGCCGTGACGCGGACCTTTCCCATCCCCGGACTGGCGCAGCAGGCCATAGGTCTCAAGCACGTGGAAGAGGCGGTGGCCATCCGTGACCGCCTGCTGACCGCGTTCGACCAGGCGGCGTCGATGCCGCCCGGCGCCGAGCGGCAGAGGCTGCTCACGGTCACGTTCGTGGGCGGAGGGTTCTCCGGTGTCGAGGGCTTCGGCGAGTTGTTGTCGCTGGCCACCGGGATGCTCAAGGCCTATCCGGAACTGAGCTTCGACGACCTGTCCTTCCACCTGGTCGAGGCTCGGGACCGGATTCTGCCCGAGGTGAGCGACAAGCCCGGAGCCTGGGTGGTGCGCTCCTTGGAACGCCGTGGTGCGCACGTGCACCTGAACACCCAGCTCATCTCCGCCGAGGGCGGGCACGTTGTGCTCTCCAACGGTGCTGAGTTCGACTCGGCGCTGATCGTCTGGACCACCGGCAACGCCTCGAACCCCGTCGTGCGCCGGCACACGGACCTGCCGGTCGACGAGCGTGGCCTGATCGCGGTCCGGGCCGACCTCCGCGTGGGCACCGACGGCGATCCGGTACCGGATGTGTGGGCGGCCGGAGACGACGCGGCCGTACCCGATCTGGCCTCGTCCGTGGCGGGGGCACGCACGGTGCCGAACGCACAGCACGCCGTACGCCAGGGCAAGCGCCTCGCGAAGAACATCAAAGCCGACCTGCGGGGCGGCAAGGTCCGGAACTACCGTCACAGCAGCCTCGGAGTGGTGGCCACGCTGGGCCTGGGGCGAGGCATCTTCCAGTACAAGGGAATCGTCATCAAGGGCTTTCCCGCCTGGCTGATGCACAGGGGCTATCACGTACTGGCCGTGCCCACCTGGGAGCGGAAGGTCCGGGTACTCACCGTCTGGTTCACCGCCGCACTCTTCGGCCGGGATCTTGTCTCACTCGCGTCCGTGCAGCATCCGCGAGACGCGTTCGTCGCCAGCGGTGACCCGGGGCGTCCAGAGGAGAGCCGGGCGAACGATCACACGGCGGCGTGAGAACTCGGGTACGAGGAACAGCCGGGTGCTGCGGGCAGCATCGAAGGCTTCCTGTACTGGGAAGGCCATCGCCGCGCAGCTCATCATCGTGCGGCCGAATTCGCCTCGCAGACAGCCGGGTTGGACGACGGCCAGAGGGCTGATGTCGAGGGGTCGTACGTGAAGGAGCAGATCAGGGTCTCCCACGTGATCGCTCAGCACATAACCGAGCACATCACAGCAGTCGAAGCACACCACACGAAGTGCTGTACACGGCTGCGCCGAGACGCGTACCTCACGCTGGCCCTCGCGACAGCGGCCATGCTGGGCCTGTGCATCGCGCTGATCTTCGTATCGGCCGGCTGAATCGAGTGCCGGGGAAAGCGGCGACTCGGGGTCTTCGGCGGGGGAGCCGTTCACACTGTTCGACGGAGCGGCAACGTTTGATACACTGTTCACAGTGTTCCCGACACCGTGCGACACGATCCCCGTGAAAGGTGTCCGGAACGCTCTTCAGCACCTGCGGCCAGGGCCGAGCAGGTGCGGGCTCCGGACGCCACTCGATCCCCCGCGAGTCGGCGTCCGGAGCTGATTCCGGTTAGCCGCGTGCCGGCGCAGTGGCGCCTGCCGCTGACCGTTCTCCCTCAGGACTGCTTGGCGCGGTAGAGACCCCGGCCGGTTCGGCGGATGCGGGACGTGCCGACAAGGCGGTCGAGTGTGCTCCGGACCGCGTTGATGCTCCCGCTGTCGGTATCGCGGCCCAGAGCCGCCGCGACATCGCGAGCACGCACGTCGACTCCGCCGGCCTCGGCGAAGTAGTCCATGATCTGCTCGGTGAGTTTGCCGTAGTTCCGCTGCTGGTCTGCCTCCGCGCGGGATTCACGGGAAGCCCGCTTCCCTGCGCCCTGACGGCTCTTCGGCTGCTGGACACGAGGTTCCGCCTTCGACACGGCACCGGCGGACTCGGAAGGAGCAACGTCCGTCTGCGCTTCCGCAGGCTCCGTGGCCTGGTGTTGACCCGTATCCACGGCAGCACCGGCGGTGTCCGCTGAGGCCGATGAGTCGAGCATCAGGACTTCGAGGGCACTGAGGGCCCGCTGGACGGAGCCGAGATGTGCCACGACCGCGGCCAGCTCCCTCTCCAATGCCTGCTTCTGGATCTCCAGACGGGCCAGGTCCTCCTGGAGGCTCTCAGCCGTGATCTCAATGTTGTGCGCCGCGCGAGTTGCCGAGACCATGTGTTCCTCTCATCCTCAACCCTTCGTGCTGCGTTCCTGCCCAGCTCACCAGCGGTGCCGCTCGGCCCGAACGCGGGATGGGTACCCCCGACATCATATGCAGGAGTGCACTCCGCACAAAGATGGGCCAATGGACCACACGCTTCCCGAACGGGCGTCCGCACTCCGAATACCCGTGATGTTGCGGCAAACGATCGTATCTCACCAATTGTTGCCACTGTTCCACAGGTAACGCAACGGGTTGGTGTCGGATCGCGGCGGAGTGGCACCCCGCGGAGCTGCTGCGTCACCGACAGAATCAGGGCGCCTGTCCGGTCAGGGCCGACAGGGCAGGAAGTTCTTCAACTCCTGGTCAGCACTGTCGGAGTGAGGAGTGGCACCTTCTCGGCCGTACGAGCCGGCGTAATCCCCCCGCTCGTCGGCGGCCTCGGGCGAGGACGCCGGACGGTGCAACTGCCGCAGTGTTTCGGAGACCGCCTCGATGCGAGCGTCGACCGTGTCGAGCGCCTCCCGGAGCATGCGCAGACGAGCCTCGAGCAGAGCAGCCTCGGCTGCCAGAGACACACTGGCGGTGGCGGGATCGGAGTGCTGATCGGAGTCTCGGGGCATCATGCGTCTTTCTTCGGCTCAGGCCCGGCGTCTCGCGGCACGGGAGTTGACTGCGGATGGGGGAGGAGCCCGTGCGACTCGACCGAGCCAGTTGCGCGGCCGTGGTGCCGCGAGCGGGCTCGAACGGGTGCTGCACAGGCCCCCGCCCGCATTGACCGAGCACTTGAGGGAGTTGTGACAGCCGCGTTCGACGCTGCGTGCGCTTATGCGTCGAACGCGGCAGGAGGGCTACTGGAAGTCGCAGCCCGGGTTGGGGGCGTCCTGGGAGAAGGGTGCCCCGTGCGGCAGGACGTAGAGAACCTCCAGGACGACGTCCGTGGTGCCGCGGTTCTGACCGAGATGCACGTGGTCGGCGCCGGACGGCTCCTTCAGCGAGCTCCCCTTGGCGTACACGCCGTCGGACGCGCACGTGGCGTCGAAGTGACTGAGGGTCCCCTGCTTGACATACGCGTACAGGTTGCCGTCGTGGAAGTGCCAGCCTGTCCCCTGACCGGGCGGGATGGTGATCTCCCTGAGAATGTAGTCCTGCCCTCCGGCAGTGGTCCGGGCGATGATCCTGCCGGTTACGTCGGGGCCGCCCGGGGTCGCGTGCGCGACCCCGCCGAACACGGGCAGGCCGGCGAGAAGAGCACCAATGGCCCAAATGCCTAACGAATTGCGCATGATGATCCAATCAGCTAGGAGATGTGCGGATGGTCGCCCGGCTGGGCCTGGGCAGACCGGTGCCCGCGCGGTGACACGATGCGTGGACCGCTGTGAAACGGGCTTCGTACACACCTTAGGCGCTCGCAGCGTTCTGACGTGATGCTCACTCAGATCATCAAGACAAGGTGTTGGACAGAGTGGTCAGCGGCAGGAGGGAAGCCGATGTCACAACATCTCTGCCCGTCCGGTCTAGCAGTCAAGCCGACCAGAGAACGAGGACACCGTTGCGCGAGATCCTGTGCTGCCGGACGCTTCCGCCAGGCCAGAAACGTCGTCGGCGTCTCCCACTGCCACAGTCGCACCCGCGGCAGCATCCCGAAGCGGTAATCGGGAATGGTTATGACGACTTCGCCCACCGGATGAAGCGTTGCGACACGTGCTCCGCACTGGCGAAGAGCAGCGCTGCCGACCGTCGTGCGGGGACGGTCGTCCGGAGGGCCGCAGTGGTGGCCGCGGTGTGTGGTGCCGTGTGAGAGGGAGGATGCGGTATGGATGATGCCGGTGACGCGGTGCCGCTCGTGGAGCTGCTTGATGAGCGGCGGTATCTGCTGGGTGTCGCGTACTGGATGCTGGGCAGTGGCCGTGAGGCGGAGAGTGTCGTGGCGG
>NZ_JBQQCG010000103.1:0-36059 GCF_052245575.1 Streptomyces sp. 2A115
GGGGGATGCGGGCCGGGCTGTGGGACGCACGGGGAGGGGGCGCGGCCGGGTGGTCGGTGCCCTTCGCGACACCGGAGGCGTCGGGGTCGTTGGCTGCGTCTGCGTCTGCGTCTGCGTCTGCGTCTGCGTCTGCGTCTGCGTCTGCGTCGGAGTCGTTGTCCGCGTCCGCGTCCGCGTCCGCGTCCGTGCCCGGCACGGCTTCGGCTTCCGTTTCCGGGAGGTCGCCGGTGCCCGCGTCCCGGTCTTCGGGTGCGTCTTCGCTACCCCGGCCCACGCGGTCGTCCGCTCCCTCCTGCACGCGGTCGTCCGCCCCTTCCTGCACCGCGTCCCCCCGCGCCGGTGAATCCGCCTCCACCACCGGCATCCGCAGCACGATCCCGCAGGGGCACCCGAGCTCCGGCCGCGGCCACTGGTCCATGCGCCCGCAGGCCTCGCAGCGCACCGTCACCCAGTCGTCGTCCCAGGTGTGGTGTGTGACGGACTCCAGGGGCGCACGCCGGTCGAGCACCGGCGTCACGGGCCGGCCGCACGCGCAGGGATACGACGGCGCCGCATAGACATGCTCGCGCCGACAGGCCGGACACCGTACCGGCACGCTCTCGGCCATGACCCCACTCCAGAAGACCCCATCGGAACAGCCCCTCCATCGTCCTCCGGAACCCCGCCCTCCGACAGCGAAACGGTCCGACGCCCCGGGATTCCCGGCGCCCTCGGTCCATACGTCCACTCTTGACGCCTTCCAGGCCCCCACCTACATTGCTTCCAGATAGTAGAAGTTAGTTTCCGTAATACGGAATTCAGCGCGGAATTTGAAGCTCACCGCGGGGCGCGACGGGAGCCCGAATCCGACGGCCGAAGCAGGAGTACGCAATGGCTCGTATGACCGCTGCCCGCGCGGCAGTTGAGATCCTCAAGCGTGAGGGCGTCACCGACGCGTTCGGTGTCCCGGGCGCGGCGATCAACCCGTTCTACGCGGCCCTCAAGGCGTCCGGTGGAGTCAGCCACACCCTCGCCCGCCACGTCGAGGGCGCCTCGCACATGGCGGAGGGGTACACCCGTACCGCTCCCGGCAACATCGGCGTCTGCATCGGTACGTCCGGCCCGGCCGGTACCGACATGATCACCGGCCTGTACTCCGCGACCGGCGACTCGATCCCGATCCTGTGCATCACCGGGCAGGCCCCGACCGCGGTGATCCACAAGGAGGACTTCCAGGCCGTCGACATCGCCTCGATCGCCAAGCCGGTGGCGAAAATGGCCGTCACCGTCCTGGAGGCCGCCCAGGTCCCGGGCGTTTTCCAGCAGGCCTTCCATCTGATGCGTTCCGCCCGCCCGGGCCCCGTCCTCATCGACCTCCCCGTCGACGTCCAACTGACGGAGATCGAGTTCGACCCGGAGACGTACGAGCCGCTGCCGGTCTACAAGCCGTCCGCGACCCGTGCCCAGGTCGAGAGGGCGATCGCGCTCCTGGGTGAGTCGGAGCGCCCGCTGATTGTCGCCGGTGGCGGCGTCATCAACGCCGATGCTTCCGTACTCCTCGTGGAATTCGCCGAGTTGACGGGCATTCCGGTCGTCCCGACCCTGATGGGCTGGGGCATCCTTCCGGACGACCACGAGCTGAACGCCGGCATGGTGGGCCTCCAGACCTCGCACCGCTACGGCAACGCGACCTTCCTGGAGTCCGACTTCGTCCTCGGCATCGGCAACCGCTGGGCCAACCGCCACACCGGCAAACTGGACGTCTACACGGCCGGCCGGAAGTTCGTGCACGTCGACATCGAGCCCACTCAGATCGGCAGGATCTTCGCCCCGGACTACGGGATCGCGTCCGACGCCAAGGCGGCGCTGGAGCTGTTCGTCGAGGTCGCCCGCGAACTCAAGGAACGGGGCGGCCTGCCGGACCGGTCCGCGTGGGCTCAGGCGGCCCAGGAGAAGAAGGCCACCCTCCAGCGTCGTACACACTTCGACGACATCCCCATCAAGCCGCAGCGCGTCTACGAGGAGATGAACAAGGCCTTCGGCCCGGAGACCCGGTACGTCACCACCATCGGCCTCTCGCAGATCGCCGGCGCCCAGATGCTGCACGTCTACCGGCCGCGCCACTGGATCAACTGCGGCCAGGCCGGCCCTCTTGGCTGGACCGTCCCGGCCGCGCTCGGCGTCGCCAAGGCCGACCCGGCGGCGCAGGTCGTCGCCCTCTCCGGCGACTACGACTTCCAGTTCATGATCGAGGAGCTGGCCGTCGGGGCCCAGCACCGGATCCCGTACGTCCATGTCCTGGTGAACAACTCCTACCTGGGTCTCATCCGCCAGGCTCAGCGAGCGTTCGACATCGACTTCCAGGTCAATCTGGAGTTCGAGAACCTCAACTCCCCTGAGCTCGGCGTCTACGGAGTCGACCACGTCAAGGTCGTCGAGGGTCTCGGCTGCAAGGCGATCCGCGTCACCGACCCGGGCGAGCTGCGCGCCGCCTTCGAGCAGGCCAAGAAGCTCGCCGCCGAGTTCCAGGTGCCCGTCGTGGTGGAGGCGATCCTGGAGCGCGTCACGAACATCTCGATGTCCACGACCAACGACATCGGCAACGTCGTGGAGTTCGAGGAGATCGCGACGGAGCCCGGCCACGCGCCCACGTCCATCAGGACCTTGAAGGTGTGACAGGCGAGGCATCGCGCAGGTACGCCTCCAGCTCGGCGGCTCCGGTCAGCATCGCCCGCCCGCGGGCGGACAGCCGACCGTGCCAGTCGCGCAGGGCGGCTTCCAGCGGCTCGAGCCCGCCGGCCGCGCGCACTTGGGCGATCAGCGGGGCGATCTGCTCCAGCAGGTAGCCGCCCCGCCTGAGCTGGTGGGCCAGCCGGGCGTCCCGTACGTCGGCCTCGTCGTAGACGCGGTACCCGGTCAGCGGGTCGCGGCGGGGGCGGACCAGCCCGGCGCGCTCCCATTTGCGGAGCGTCGCGGGCCGGATTCCGAGCTTCCCTGCCAGCGGCCCGATGAACGTGTCGCCGGGCCCGGACACCGCGACCGGCTCGGACCCGCCACCGGACTCGGGCGTTGCGGTGGGCGCCAGGTCGTGGAGGGCGCTCTCGACGGCCTGGAGGGTCCGCCGATCTTCGAGTAGCTGGGCGTGGCTCACGTCGATGAGGTGGAACGCCTCATCGACCGCGCCCTGGTTCACGGCACGCATGATCGCCGTCGCCGTCTGGTGGCCATGGCCGGGCAGCAGGGCGAGAAACGCGCGCAGGGCTCGCGTGTGCAGCGGAGTGTAGGTGCGGTAGCCGTGGGGTGTGCGATCGGCGGCCGGCAGGATGCCGGCCTCTTCGTAGTTCCTGATCGCCTGCGTGGACAGACTGTGCTCGCGCGCCAGGTCAATCGGCCGGAGTCGGTCCCCGCTTTGAAGGTTTCTCCCCATGGGCCCGCCAGTATCCCAACCAGTATCGCAGCAAAGTTTCAACCGAAGGTTCAACGATACCGTTGAAGGCATGGCTACTGACATCAAGGACCTCGTCCATGCCGTTGAGGCCGCCGCCGTCATGAAGCTGCTCCCGGCCCGGCCGCGGCTGCTCGCCCTGGGCGAGCCCACCCACGGCGAGGACACCCTGCTCGAGGTGCGCAACGAGCTCTTCCGGCAGCTCGTCGAGCAGGAGGGCTACCGGACGATCGCGATCGAGAGCGACTGCATGATGGGCCTGGTCGTGGACGACTACGTCACCTGGGGCACGGGCACCCTCGACGAGGTCATGGAGCACGGATTCAGCCACGGGTTCGGCGAGTCCGCGGCCAACCGCGAACTCGTGCGCTGGACAAGGGAGTACAACGACGGCCGTCCCACGTCCGAGCAGCTCCGCTTCGCCGGCTTCGACGGCCCGCTGGAGATGACCGGTGCCGCGAGCCCCCGGCAGGCCCTCACCGCACTCCACGGCTACCTCGCGGCCCAGGTGGACGCGGATCTGCTCCCCTGCACCGCGGAAACGCTCGACCGCCTGCTCGGCGCCGACGACCAGTGGACCGATCCCGCCGCGATGATGGACCCGGCCCAGTCCGTGGGCCAGTCGGCCGAGGCCAGGGAGCTGCGGTTGCTGGCCGACGATCTGGTGATGCTGCTCGACGCGCAGACGCCGCACCTGATCGCGGCGACCTCGCGGGACGACTGGGACCGGGCGCACCTGTACGGGCGCACCGCCACCGGCCTGCTGCGCTACCACTTCTGGATGGCCGACACCTCACCGGCCCGCATGACACGGCTGATCGGGCTGCGGGACTCGATGATGGCCGACAACCTCCTCGCCATCGCCGAACGGAACCCCGCCCTGGTCCACGCCCACAACAGCCATCTCCAGCGCGACAGGAGCACGATGCGCATGTGGGACCAGCCACTGCTGGAGTGGTGGAGCGCCGGCGCACTCGTGAACGCCCGCCTGGGCGAGGAATACGCCTTCGTGGCCACGGCCCTCGGCACGATTCGGCATCAGGGAGTGGACACCCCGCCACAGGACACCGTCGAAGGACTCCTCTACGCGCTCCCGGAGGACCGCTACGTCGTCGACGCCTCCCGGCTGGCCACTGCCCTCAGCGACACGCGGCCCGCCCCGCGCGTGTCCACCTGGTACGGCTACTCCGCACTCGACCCGGCCCACCTATCCGGAATCGACGGGATCGTGTTCGTCAAGGACGTCCCGCAGAGCTAGTGCCGCCATCAGCGGTGCGGGGCCCACCGCGCAGCGGCACGACCCCGTACGGCTCCTGCCGAAGCGTCGTACCGCTGCGCGGTGGATCCCGTGTTCCCCCGTGTTCCCCCGAATGAGGCCCGCCGCCCCCGTGCCGGCGGGCCTCATGTGCTGAGAATGTGCCCTGAACCACAGCGAGTTGAAGCCCTCGGGCCATGTTCAGAGGTTGATTTGAGGGTTCCGTAGCCGCCGTACGTCTGAATACGTACGTCGTACGTACCGCACGCACGCCGTCACTCGGCCGGGTGCTCCGACAGCCCGGGCCAGTCGTCGGGGCCGCCGCCCTGCCAGTCGATGATGTCGCTCTCCTGCACCTCGATCTCGTCCAGGTCCGCCAGGCGCAGGATCTCGACGACGTCGTCGAGGTGGTAGGCGAGTCCGAGGGTTTCACTGCCTGCGGTGACCCGGCGCGATCCGTCCAGCGCCGGGGGATGCACAACGATGCTCGGATTCTCCATGCTCCCAGGCTCGTGCCGCCGCGAGGAATCCGCACGTCGGAAGGGAGTGTCAGACCCGGCCCGCACGATCCCCCACGCCCGCCGTTCGCTCGCCGGCCCCGGGTCGTGACGAGAGCCGAGTACGGGTCGTGACGAGAGCCGAGTACGGGACCGTCCGTACTCGGCTCTCGTGATGTGGCCGGGACCGCGGCGGATGCGACGGAGCCGGGACGTCCCTTCCCTCAGGTCGAGAAGGGGGCCTCGGGACCTTCACCACCGCACTGGCTCGCACGCCGCCGCGGTCCCGCGCGGCGCCTGCCACGAGGGCTGACGCGGTCGGGGAATCGAGGAGGACCGGTCCTCGCGCAGGGGTTGGGTTCCGGGCGGCGCCGCCGCTCGGGCGCGACAGGACAAGTGTCAGCGGCGGCGCCGCCCGGAGGTTTGAGGATTGTGCGGGCCCGGCCGGGGTTCGGACCATTCAGGCCCAGGCTTTTCGGGCCCTGGATCAGAGCTGTGCGCCGGAGAGGCGCTCGACCGAGCGCAGCAGCGCGGAATGGTCCAGGCCGCCGTCGCCCTGCGTACGCAGCGAGGCGACGAGCTGGGCGACCACGGCGCCGACCGGTAGCGCGGCGCCGACATTGCGCGCGGCGTCCGTGACGATGCCCATGTCCTTGTGGTGCAGGTCGATACGGAAGCCCGGCTTGAAGTCGCGGTTCAGGAAGTTGTCCTTCTTGCGCGTCAGCACGGTGGAGCCGGCGAGGCCGCCGTTGAGGACGTCGAGGGCCGCCTTCAGGTCGACACCGGACTTCTCCAGGAAGACCACGGCCTCGGCGCACGCCTGGATGTTCACGGCGACGATCAGCTGGTTCGCGGCCTTCACGGTCTGGCCGGAGCCGTGCGGACCGCACAGCACGATGGTCTTGCCGAGGGCCTCGAAGATCGGCTCGGCCTCGTCGAAGTCGGCCTGTTCGCCGCCGACCATGATGGACAGCACGGCCTCGACGGCCCCGGCCTCGCCACCGGACACGGGCGCGTCCAGGACACGTATGCCCTTCGCCGCCGCGGCCTTCGCCAGGTCCACGGAGGTCTGCGGGGTGATGGAGGACATGTCGATCAGGAGGGCGCCGGACCTGGCGTTCTCGAGGATGCCGTCGGGGCCGTACGCGATGGCCTCGACCTGCGGAGACGCGGGCACCATCGTGACCACCACGTCGGCGTTCCGCACGGCCTCGGCGATCGAGCCCGCCGCGGTGCCGCCCGCGGCGGCCAGCCGGTCCAGCTTGTCCCGCTCCAGTGTGAATCCGGTGACGTCGTACCCGGCCTTGATCAGGTTCTCCGACATGGGGGAGCCCATGATGCCGAGACCGATCCAGGCGACCTTGGGGAGATTACTCATGGGGTGCCTTTCTGACTGCGACTACTGCGATACGTCCGTGAGTTGCGGCGCACTGCCGTCAGTGCGCCGCGCGAGCCTCGCGCGGCAGCCAGTCGAAGGCCTCCGCGCTGGGGCGGTCGCCCGGCTTGTACTCCAGGCCGACCCAGCCGTCGTAGCCGGCCTTCTTCAGGCGGCCGAGGAGTTCCTCCAGGGGGAGGGAGCCGGTGCCGGGGGCGCCGCGGCCCGGATTGTCGGCGATCTGGACGTGGCCGGTCTTCGCGGCGTACTGCTCGATCACTGACGGCAGGTCCTCGCCGTTCATGGACAGGTGGTACAGGTCCATCAGGAACTTGGCGTTGCCCAGACCGGTCGCCTCGTTGACCTTGTCGACGACGGCGACGCCGGCCGGGGCGGTCACCAGCGGGTAGCGCGGGGACTCCGGCTTGTTGAGGGTCTCGATCAAGAGGACCGCACCGATGCGGTCGGCCGCGCGGGCCGCCAACACCAGGTTCGCCAGGGCGAGTTCATCCTGCTCGGCCGGATCCACTCCCTCGACACGGTTGCCGTACAGGGCGTTCAGGGCCCCGCAGCCCAGCGACTGCGCGAAGTCCGCCGCCACGTCGATGTTCGCGCGGAACCGCTCGGACTCCGCACCGGGAATCGACAGCGCGCCCCGGTCGGGGCCCGGCAGCTGCCCGGCGTAGAAGTTCAGGCCCGTCAGCTGGACGCCCGCGCCCTCGATCGCCTTCTTCAGGGCGTCGAGCCCGGACCGCTCGGGGGTGGGGGAGTCGACCCAGGGCCACCACAGCTCGACCGCCGTGAAGCCCGCCGCGGCGGCGGCCGCGGGCCGCTCCAGGAGCGGGAACTCCGTGAAGAGGATCGACAGGTTGACGTTGAAGCGCTGGGCCGCGGCTGCGTCCATCGAGAAACCCGGCATGGGCGTCGGTCGCTCCCTTCCATAATCGATATTCCATATTGTGGAAGTTTGTTTCTGCTTAATGGAAGATTGCCGTCTCGTGTCTTGGCTTGTCAAGAGGTGGAAACGCCGAAGCCCGGCGACGGGCGCGAAGAGGCTTGTGTCGCCGGGCTCGGAGGACGGATGCGAATCTCTCAGGCGGAGGGCTGCTCGGCCGCCGCCTGGAAGTCCAGCCACTCATCGTTGGGTTTGTAGGCGCGCAGGTCGGTGCGGCCGATCTGCGCCTCCTCCCAGCGCTGTACCAAGCCGACGGCCGGCTCGACGGGCTGTGGACCCAGGGAGGCCCACAGGGTGTACTGGTGCCGCGGTTCCGGCTCGGCGAGCCGGAACCGGTCCAGCTCCGCCCAGGGGAACTCGCCGGCCAGCGCCGCCATCCGGGAGGCGAGGCTCAGCGCCGCAGGCGTGTCCAGGCCGGAGTTCGTCCACGCACAGGCGATGAGCCGGTCCTGCTCCACGGACCAAGGCTGCTCGGCGTTCATGGCGGCTTCCCGCACCGCGGGGACGGACAGCAGAAAGTCCGCGAACTCGGGATCCAGGGTTCGGTCGGCCCCCTTCCGTCCCTCCCCGAACAGGTGGGCGGCAGCCACGTACGGCAGCGGCATGGGCAGGGTGACGACGCACACGGTCAGGTAGTCCTTCGACGCCTCGGCGGCCCGGCCGTACCGGCAGCGCTTCTTCAGCTCCGCCACGTCTTCGTAGTTGATCACCTCCAGGTCGAACACGGTGACGTGGAAGTCGCTGAGCCGCATCCGCAGCACGCCCTCCGCCACGAGGTCGGCCGCGTGCCGGGCGATGACCTGGTTCTCCTCCGTCAAGTGGTCCGTGACCTCCTGTGGGATACGGCCGAAGCCCTCGGCCAGTTCGGCGGAGGAGTCCTCGAACTCGTAGCCCTCGCGCTGTGCGCGGAGCATCCGGTCCGCCATCGAGGCGGCATGCGACTTGCGGGACCGGGCGCGGTCCCGCTCGACCTCACGCAGCTGCTTCTGCCCGGCGTGGACGCCGTAGAACAGGAGCCCCGCGATCCACAGGACGAAGAAGACGCCCAGGGCGGCACCGCCGAAAGCGGCGGGCACCGCGAGGAACGCCGCCAGCGAGACCACCGTCGCGATGGTGGCGAGCGGTTGGCGAGCGAGTGCGTGCGGGGGGAGGGGGGTTCGATCCATGCTGTCCTTCTCGTGCCTTGTCTTGTCTTGTCTTGCCGGTCGGGATCAGGCGCCGGTGTGCACGTGCGACGCCCACAGGGACGGGGTGCGGGGCAGAGCGCCGCGCAGCTGCCGTATCGCCGCGTGCAGGGCGTAGGGCGCGCGGGCGGGGTCGGGGGCGGCGCCGGGGCCTGGCCGGAGGGCGGTGTAGAAGGCCTCCGCGAAGTCGACGGCGGTGTCGTCGACGACCGGCCACAGCGTGCCGACGACATGCCGGAACCCGGACAGCTGGAAGGCCGACGTCAGATGGATGGCCTCGTCGAAGAGCAGGCCGTCGTAGGAGACGGCGGTCTCGCAGGCCGACAGGTAGGCGAGCAGCGCGTGGTCGAGCCGTACGGAGGCGAGCTCGCCGACGGTGAGCGGGGCCTCGGCGTGGTCGTGCAGGAGCAGTTGGTGGCGTGACGGGTCCTCGCCGCTGCTGTCGCCGTGGCAGGCGAAGTGGGCGACCGGGCAGCCGGGCAGAAGGCGCAGGACGTCGTCCCGCGTCGGCGGTCTCTCCGGGGCGAGCAGGATCACCGGCTCGGCCATGTGCTCCTCGAACACCTCGACCTCGTCCGCCGCGAAGTCGAGCGGGGGCTGGCCGGGGGTGGTGGGCATGGCGACGACCAGGGGCCGGCCGGTGGCAGGGGCGTGCGGCAGCGGGCGGCGGGCGTGGCGCAGGGCGCGGACGGTCGGCGTGTAGGAGGAGACGACCCGGTCCAGGACCGCCCGGTCCGAGCCGTCGTGGTGGCCGGCGGCATGGATCGGGAGCCAGCTGAGCGGTCCGCAGGGCACCCACCACACGCGCGGGTACACGCCGTTCGCGGGCGAGCGGTCGTACCCGAGCGCGGTGAGGACCGGCTCGGCGACGACGTCCCACAGCCAGGCCAGGATCGCGGACAGCGTGTCCTGGGCCGACATCCGCACGTCCGGGTCGGCGTCCGTCGCGTTGCGGGCGGCGGCCTGGCAGCCGACGGCCATGTCCGTCGCGGTCTCCAGGGTGAGCCCGGGCAGCGGCACGGCGGTGACGCCGGTGCGCGTGACGAGCAGGGCGTCACCGCGTGCGCTGGTGACGTTGAGGACGACGACGGGGCCCTGCTCGGCCTCCGCGAGGAGCTCTTCGACGCTGGGCGGCAGCCCGAAGGCGCCGAATCCCCGCTGCGCGCGGATCTGTTCGAGTACGGCGGTGAGGTCGGCGGCGAGCCGGTGCCGGTCACCCGCGACGAGTTCCCCGTCGGGACTGATCCCCGTGATGCCCCCCATCAGCGCGTCCGACCCGTCGTCGGGCCGGTCCAGGAGGTCGCGCAACTCCTCGAAGCGGGCGGCGAGTTGCGGGTGCCGTTCACGCAGCGGCGCGAGATCGCCCCAGGCGTCGAGTGCCTGTCCCATCAGCACACCCCGGCCCGTCTCCAGGAACCGCAGGGCGCGCACCGCGCGTGCCTCGGGAGGCCGGGCGGGATCGCCCAGCGTCCTGGCGGCGACGTTGGACGCCAGTCCGGCGAACCGGCCGAGCGCGTGCTGCTGGTCGCCACGGCGTAGTTGGCGCGGGGCGACCTGGGGGAGGAGGGCGACGGTGGATTCGAAGAAGTCGGCGGCGCGTGCCGGGTCGGAGCCGCCCACCAACTGTCCCGCCTGCATCGCCGCCATGATGCGTGCCATGGGGGACAGCGACGGATTCGACGCGGGTTGTGCGATCAGCCGTACGGCCTCCGCCAGGTCGGCGTGGTCGCCGTCGCGTTCGAAGCGGGCGTGCAGGGCGTCTCCCAGCAGGAGGAGGACGATCGGCTGTTCCAACCGGTCGGGCCCGAGGCCGTCGCATGCCTCCCACAGGATCGCGACCGCTTCGTCCAGATCGGCGGCCGAGCCGTGGAGCTGGTGGCGCTGGAGCAGCGCGTGGCCGAGCCCGCAGAGGATCCACGGCCGACGAGCACTGCGTACGGGTACCGCGGCGACCGCCTCACGGGCGATGTCCACCGCCGCGTCGGCGTCGGCGGGCTCTCTCGTCGCCTCGGACCGCAGCCGCAGGGCGTTGCTCAAGTTGGAGAGGAACAGGTACCGCAGTGGATGGCCGGGCGAGGCCGCCTCGGCCGCCGCCGCGAAGACGTCGATCGCCTCGTCCAGGTCCGCTCTCGACTCCCGGTGGGCGTACCGGGCCTGGAGGAACGCCCCGAGGCCGCTCAGGAGCTGGGAACGGCTGTAGTGCGCGGGTCCGGTCGCCTCCACCGCCGTGCGCTGGGCGCCGATCGCGGCGTCCAGGTCCGCTCCGTCCTGGCTGCGCCCGAAGCGCGACACGAGTGCGAGAGCCAGGTTGGCGAGGAGGGTCGGCCGAGAGGCGTGACCCGGCGCCGGCGCCCGGAGCGCCGTACGGAGCGAGGCGATCCCCGCGTCGAGGTCGGACATCGACGTGGTCTGCCCATAGTGGGTGAGCAGCGCGGTGGCACCGGCGTTGAGTTGCTCGGTCCACTCCGCCGGAGCGATGTCCGGCCCCGCCTCGACCAAGCGTCTGCCGAGTCCGACGGCTTCGGCCAGATCATCGGGGTCTCCGGTGTGGTCGAACCGCATCCGGAGGGCGTTCACCAGGAGGCCGCGGCACTTCGCGTGCCCGGGGTGTCCGACAGGCAGGGTCGCCAGGGCCTCTCGGACCGAGGCCACCGCCTCGTCCAGGTCCGCCGACCGCAGCCCCGGCCGGTGGAGGGCGACGTAGCGAATGACGGCCAGGTTCGTCAGGCACCTCGCCCGGAGGGGCGAGCCGACGGGGGCGGCGGAGAGGGCCGCGCGGAGGAAGGTGACCGCCTGGTCCAGGTCCCGCTCGTTCCCCAACTGCTCGAATCGTGTGCACAGAGCTCCGCCCAGGGAGTCCAAGTACTGGGCGCGGCCCGTATGCCCCTCCGGCGTGACGTCGACAGCCCTCCACAGGGCGTCGACCGCCTCGTCCAGGTCGGCCGGGTCCCCGGCGAGGGTGTGGCGCAGTTGCAGCGCCTCGCCCAGGTTGTTCAGGGCGAGCCCCGGGCCCATGGGATCGGCCGGTACGGTCCGGGTGGACTCGCGAAGGACCGCGATGGCGTCGTCGAGGTCTGCCGGATCCTGGTGGCGATGGAACCGCGTGCTCAGAAGCGCGCCCAGGTCACAGAGGAACCGGGCCCGTTGGAGATGGTCGTGGGGGAGTCGTGCCGTGGCCTCCCGTATCAGGTCGACGGCCAGTTCCAGGTCCTCTGTGGCACCTTCACACCGGTGCCGCTCGGCGAGCGAGGACGCCAGGTTGGCGAGTCCCATGCACCGGTCCGGATCGGCCTCCGGGGCCGCCTTGACCGACTGGCGTGCGATGGTGAGCGCCGCGTCGAGGTCCGCCGGCGAACCGGTCTGCTGGTAGCGGAGCATGAACGCCTGGCTCAGATTGGCGAGGTAGAGGTGCCGCCGGGGATCGCGGGCCGGGACGATGCCCAGGATGCGTCCCCACGTCTCGACGACGGTCTCGTGCTCGGCCGGGTCGTACGAGGCGACCAGACGCAGCTGGCGACCGATGACGAGGGGCGCCACCGTCGCGGCGACGTCGGAGGCCACCTCGGGCGGGATGTCGTCCAGGCCGGCCAGGAAGCCGACCGCGTACACGTCCACCGGGACGTCGGCCCCCGCACGCAGGCGGGTGGCGGTCTCCTCCAGCGCCCCCGCACCCCCGGTCTGCCCGTACCTGATCAGAAGGGTTCCGGCCAGGTTGCGCAGCCGCACCGAGCGGTTCGGGTCGTCCGGCGGGGTCATCTCCCACGCCTGCCGGACGATGGTGATCGCCTGGTCGAGATCGGCCGGATCCCCCCTGCGCCCGAACCGGTCCCGCAACGTCAGCCCGAGGTTGGACAGACACAGCGCGTGGTGCGGGGAACCGGAGGGCGCGGCGTCCGCCGCCGCCCGGATGGTGTCGATGGCGGCGTCCAGGTCGGTGAGCTCTCCCGTCAGCCGGTGGCGGGACCACAGCGCACCCGCCAGGCCGCTCAACCGCATCGACAGGTCGGGGTCGTCCGCGGGCGTCGTGTCGACCGCCTCGCGGTGGGCGTCCAGCGCGGCGGTCACGTCCTCCTCCGACGGCCTCCGTTCGAACCTGGTGTGGAGGGCGACACCCAGATTCGCGAGCCGCTGCGGGCGGCCGGGATGACCGGCGGGCGTGGCGGCCAGAATCCGCCGGTACTGCTCCACCACGGTGTCCAGGAGGACCGGGTCGATCGAGGAAAGGGCCTGCTTCAGCAGAGCGATGGCGGCCGGTTCGGCGGCTGAGGCGATCCCGGACAGGAACTGGGCGGGAAGGTCGTCGACGCCCGCCAGCAGAGCCCCCGCGAAGCCGTCCGCCATCGTCTCCACGAGGGAGTCGTCAAGTCGCTCCGGCCCGCCGAGCAGAAGCAGCCAGCCGAGCCGGTAGCCGACTTCGGTGTCCTGGCGGCCCGCGGCCACCAGCCCGAGCAGCGCCCGTACGTCGGCCTGCGCCTCCGGCGTCCACAGGAGCGAGGTGTCTCCGGTGGCCTTGACTCCGCGTAATCGCGTCCGTGCGGCGGCGAGCAGCGCGTCCCGCTCCGCCTCCCGTTCCATGGTCATGCCTGCGGACAGTAGAGGAAGCGCCGTATGCCGACGCGCAGTTGGCCTACCGTACTCAGCATCGTCACACCGCACCCCGCACGGCCCGACCGGAGAAACAATGACCGACCGCCCCGATCGGAATGCCCGGCGCACGTCCGAGGCGCTGATCTACTTCTTCACCCATGTGGAGGACCTCCGTAGTCAACTGCGCGGGCACGAGTCGCGGGAAGCCGTCGACGGGCTGCTGACCGCCGTACGCGACGACGGCGACGTCGACGCGGCGGCCAAGCGGCTGAACGAGCGCATCCGGGCCGAGGGCGACGCGCTGGGTCTGTACGGCCGTACCCGCGCGATCGGCGCACAGCTCGCCGGTATCGGTGACGCCGGGCGCGAACAGGGGATCTATCTGTGCCCCCACCGCCGCTGCCTGCGCCACCACTGGGCCGACGAGACCGCCGACTCTCCGCCCGCCTGCGACCTCGACGGCACCCCGCTGCGGCTCAAGCGGCTGTGACCCGTGAACGGACTCCTCGCCGAACTCGGCAAGAAGCTCGCCGAACGCTGGCTGTCACTGCTCGTGCTGCCCGGCGCCCTCTTCCTCGGAGTGCTGGTCGCCGCGCGGGAGTTGGGGCACACGCGCTGGTACGCGGTCGGCGAGCTGCCGGCCCGGCTCGACCGCCACACCGGCACACTGGCCGGGTCCACCGCGGACCTGCTGCTCCGCCTCTTCGCCTTCCTGCTCGCCGCGGCCGCGTGCGGGCTCGCCGCGCAGGCGCTGGGCTCGCTGGTGGAGCGGCTGTGGCTGGCCGACGACTGGCACGGGTGGCCGAAGCCGACACACCGCTTCGTACGCCGACTGGTCGCGCGCCGGGGGCGGCGGTTCGTCCGGCGCAGGGCGCGGGCGGGGGCCGACCTGGCGGCCGCGGAGCTGCGGGATGCGCAGCCGAACGCCGCCGACCGCGCGGCCGTCGCCGTCGCCCGGCTCCGCCGGGTCGCCGACGCCCCGCCCGAGCGGCCCACCTGGACCGGGGACCGGCTGCGAGTCGTCGAGTCACGGTTGACGGAACTCGGCATCCGAGTGGCCGTGGTCTGGCCCCACTTGTGGCTGCACGCCCCCGACACGACGCGCGCCGAGATCACCGCCGCGCGCGAGGGGATGCTCAGGGCCGCCACCCTCACGGGCTGGGGCCTGCTCTACCTCGCCGTCGCCACCGTGTGGTGGCCGGGCGCGCTGATCTCCTGCGTGGTCGTGCTCACGGCCTGGCACCGCTTCCGCGCCGCCACCGACGCCTACGCCACCCTGGTCGAGTCCGCCGTACGCCTCCACACGCAGGAGCTCGCCCGCCAACTGGGCATCGGCCGCAGGGGGCCGCTCACCAGACGGCACGGCGCCGCGCTGAGCGCGTATCTCGCCGACGGCGAGGACCCGCCTCCCGACCTGCTCCTGCCCGCCGACTGAGGCGGACCCCGAGGCCCGGCTGATCGTCCGCCCGGTCCGTTAAGGTCGGGGTCCGGGCGCCGACGGCCCGGTCCACGTCGGCACGACGTGCCCCAGGTACGCCCTGCCCGCCGGAGGGCCGTAGGAATGCGCAGGTCAGACAGGTATGGGGGCGCGATGCGACTGAGAGTTGAGTTCACCACCGAACCGTTCGATCTCGACGAGGCACCGCCGCACGCGCTGGTCGCCCGCGAGGTCATCGAAGCGGCCGAGCTGGACGCCGTGGACGTCGGCCCGTTCGGCAACACCGCGGAGGGCCGTGCGGACACGGTGCTCACCGCGGTCGACACCCTGCTGCGCAAGGCGCTGGACGCGGGCGCCACCCGGGTCTCGCTCCAGGTCAACGTGATCGGGGAGGCGGACAAGTGACCAGGACCGGTTTCGGGGACGACCCCTTCGCCACTGCCGTGAAGCCGCTGGTCGACGCGATGGGCGGCGAGATGCTCCCGCCGGACGAGGCCGGCCCCGACGACGTCGTGCTGTCCTGGGAGGGCGCCGACGTCGTCGCCGTACGCCTGCCCCAGCTGGCCGACTCCCTCGATCACATCCTGGCCGCCATGGAGCGCAAGAAGGGCAAGCCCCTGGCCGAGCTCGACCGCAAGGCCAAGCAGGAGGTTGTGCGGGTACTGGAGGCGCGCGGCGCCTTCTCCGTGCGGCACGGCGTGGAGACCGTGGCGAGCGCGCTCGGGGTGAGCCGGTTCACCGTCTACAACTACCTGAACCGCGAGAAGGGCGTCTGATCAGGCGAAACCTGCCACTTCTGGTCCCTCACGACGAGCCGCTGCCCGGCATCCGGGTGGCGGTTTCTGTTACCCGGAATTTTCAACAAACTGTTGACGCGCTGTTTCGGAGGGCGTTAGCTGTTCGCAGCCCGTTCAGTTACAAGGCCACGGAGGCTCCGGTGACTTCGACTTCCACGCCGCTGGGCCTCGCCCGGTTCAACGCCCTGGAGGAGCACGCTGCCTACGCCGCCCTTCACGAGGTGTGCGCCTCGTCGGCGTGGGCGCGCCTGCTGCTCGCCCGGCGCCCGTACGCCACCGCCGGGGACCTCTTCGCCACGAGCGACGCCGCCATGGCCGAGCTGACCACCGCGGACCTGGCGGAGGCGATGGCCGGGCACCCGCCGATCGGGCGCCCGAAGCCCGGCGACCCGACCTCCTCGCGCGAGCAGCGCGGCATGGCCGGCGCCTCCGAGGAGCTCAAGGCGGAGATGCTCGAACTGAACCTGGCGTACCAGGACAGGTTCGGCCACGTCTTCCTGATCTGCGCCACCGGCCGGACCGGCGAGCAGATGCGTGACGCGGTCAAGGAGCGGATCGGCAACTCGCCCGAGCAGGAGCGCGAGATCGTGCGCACCGAGCTGGGCAAGATCAACCGCATCCGCCTCGGCAACCTCGTACAGCAGGATCTCGCACAGCGCGATCTCGCACAGGAAGATCAGGCATGAGCACCGACACCACGGCCTCCGTGTCCACGCACATCCTGGACACCAGCGTCGGCCGCCCCGCCGAGGGCGTGGCCGTTCAGCTCGCGGCCCGTGGCGGCCGCGCGGCGGACTGGCAGGCGCTCGGCGGCTCCGCGACCGACGCGGACGGCCGGTGCAAGGACCTCCCGGCCCTGCCGGAAGGGACCACTCACGTACGGCTCGACTTCGCCGTCGAACCGTACTTCGACAAAAAGCAAGCCGATGCGCAGCAGGACGCCCCCGCGAATCGGGACAGCGGCGCGCCCGGAGTGTTCTTCCCGGAGGTGGCGATCACGTTCGCCGTCAAGCCGGGCGAGCACTACCACGTACCGCTGCTGCTCAACCCGTTCGGCTACTCCGTTTACCGAGGGAGCTAGCAGACCAATGCCCACGATTCTCGGCCAGAACCAGTACGGGAAAGCGGAGAACCGCGTCGTCAAGATCACGCGGGACGGCGCCACCCACCACATCAAGGACCTCAACGTCTCCGTGTCGCTGAGCGGCGACATGGACGAGGTCCACTACTCGGGTTCCAACGCGAACGTCCTGCCGACGGACACCACCAAGAACACGGTGTACGCCTTCGCCAAGGAGCACGGCATCGAGTCCGCCGAGCAGTTCGGCATCCACCTCGCCCGGCACTTCGTGACCTCGCAGGAGCCGATCAGGACGGCGCGCATCCGGATCGAGGAGTACGCCTGGGAGCGCATCGAGACCGCCGACTCCGAGGTCGTCGGCGCCGACGAGGCCAAGCACTCCTTCGTCCGCAAGGGCCAGGAGACCCGGGTCACGCAGATCACGTACGACGGCTCGTCGTGGGAGGTCATATCCGGCCTCAAGGACCTCGTCGTGATGAACTCGACGAACTCCGAGTTCTGGGGCTACGTCAAGGACGAGTACACGACGCTCCCGGAGGCGTACGACCGCATCCTGGCGACCCAGGTCTCCGCGCGCTGGCGGTTCAACTGGACCGACGACGAGCAGCGGATGCCCCCCTGGGAGGAGTCCTACGAGCAGGTGCGAAAGCACATGCTCCAGGCCTTCGCCGAGACGTACTCGCTGTCGCTCCAGCAGAGCCTGTACCAAATGGGTTCGCGGATCATCGACAACCGCGGCGAGATCGACGAGGTCCGCTTCTCGCTGCCGAACAAGCACCACTTCCTCGTCGACCTGGAGCCGTTCGGCCTCAAGAACGACAACGAGGTGTACTTCGCCGCCGACCGGCCGTACGGCCTCATCGAGGCGACCGTCCTGCGGGACGGCTGCGAGGCGCACATCCCGGTGGACCTCACCAATCTCTGAGGCGGACACGGAAAGTAGAGGACGAACGATGGCAACGGTGACTCAGCGCATCGTCATCGAGAACTGCGCGATCGCGACCGTGGACGCCGACGACACCGAGTACGCGACGGGTCACGTGGTCGTGGCGGACAACCGCATCGAATCGCTCGGCACGGGCAGGGCTCCGGAGGGCCTGGAGAACGTCGGGCGCCGCATCGACGCGACCGGCCACCTGGTGACGCCCGGCCTGGTCAACAGCCACCACCACTTCTACCAGTGGATCACCCGCGGCCTCGCCACGGACCACAACCTGTTCAACTGGCTCGTCACGCTCTACCCGACCTGGGCGCGCATCGACGAGCGGATGACGTACGCGGCGGCGCAGGGCTCCCTGGGCATGATGGCCCGGGGCGGTGTCACCACCGCCATGGACCACCACTACGTCTTCCCGAAGGGCTCCGGCGACCTGTCCGGCTCGATCATCCGGGCCGCGCGCGAGATGGGCGTCCGCTTCACCCTGGCCCGCGGTTCCATGGACCGCAGCGAGAAGGACGGCGGGCTGCCGCCGGACTTCGCCGTCGAAACCCTCGAAGGCGCGCTCGCCGCCACCGAGACGACCGTCGACGAGCACCATGACGCCTCCTTCGGCGCCATGACGCAGGTGGCCGTGGCCCCCTGCTCGCCGTTCTCGGTGTCGACCGAACTGATGAAGCAGGGCGCCGAGCTGGCCCGCCGCAAGGGCGTACGGCTGCACACACACGGCTCGGAGACCGTGGAGGAGGAGCAGTTCTGCAAGGAGCTGTTCGGGATGGGCCCGACCGACTACTTCGAGTCGACCGGCTGGCTCGGCGAGGACGTGTGGATGGCGCACTGCGTCCACATGAACGACTCCGACATCGCCGCCTTCGCCCGCACGAAGACGGGAGTGGCCCACTGCCCCTCCTCCAACGCCCGCCTGGCGGCCGGGATCGCGCGCGTCCCGGACATGCTCGCGGCCGGCGTCCCGGTCGGCCTCGGCGTGGACGGCACGGCGTCGAACGAGTCGGGCGAACTGCACACCGAGCTGCGCAACGCCCTGCTCATCAACCGCCTCGGCGCCCACCGCGAGGCCGCTCTGAATGCCCGTCAGGCGCTGCGACTCGGTACGTACGGGGGTGCCCAAGTCCTGGGCAGGGCAAGCGAGATCGGCTCCCTTGAGCCGGGCAAGCTCGCCGACCTGGTGCTGTGGAAGCTCGACACCCTGGCCCACGCCTCGATCGCCGACCCGGTCACAGCCCTCGTCTTCGGCGCCGCCGCGCCGGTCACCGCCTCATTCGTCAACGGCGAGCAGATCGTCGAGAACGGCCGGCTGCTGCACGTCGACGAGGACGCCATCGCCCGCTCCACACGGGACGAGGCCCAGCGCCTCGCGCGGATCGCCGCGCAGGCCTGAACAGTTGAAGAGCTCCGGCCGAGGGGGACGGCCCTCGGCCGGTAGCCGTGGAGCCGAGCGAGCGGGGTCCACGGCGACCGTGTCCGGGGTGCGCACGCACGTGGGCGCGCCCCGGAACGGTCTCCCCGTCACGACCTGAATGACCAGCGGGGCTCAGGAAATCGAGGCGAGTCGGTCGCGTACCCGGACGGCGGCCTCGTACGTGTCCCCGGTCGGCCGAGTCGCCAGCTTCCCCGGGTTCCGGGTCCAGCGGTCCTCCAGCGCGAACCAGTCCACCGCCTTCGGCTTCCGCGCCTCCTCCAGCGCCGCCCGCAGTTCGTCGAAGTACGTCGCCCAGCGCAGCCGGTACAGTCCGCCGACCAGGCCGGCCCACTCCCGGTTGGCGTAGTCGCGCAACCCGGCGTCGGCGCCCTGCCGGGTGCCCCACACGGTGAGCAGCGACAGGTTGTCGTAGGCCAGCTGGTCGCGCTCGGTCGCGTCCGCGCCCCAGGTCCGGGCATCGGCGACCCAACGACCCACCAGGTGAAGGGAGTCGGTGGCCAGCAGGGTCTCCAGAACGTCCATCAGGGCGAGCCAGTCGCGGGTCAGCCGGTCGAACTCGGCGGTGTCCCCGGCGTCGTACGCCTTCTTGACACGCGGGAGGAGGACGCGGCTGCGGTTGGAGACGGCCTGGCGGGCCACGTCGAGGAGGTCACGGCGGTACGCGGAGGAGTTCCGCAGGGCCGCGCGCACCTTCAGCAGCTCGCCGAGTGAGAGCTCGAAGTCCTCTGCGCTGTACCGGAGTTGCTTGGGTGACCACTTGGCGGCCGTTGTCACCGTGAGGGAGGGCCGCGCCCCGAACAGCCCATCGGCACCCTCGCTCCACGAGTCGGCACGTGTCGTGCCGTACGCGGTGCGGCGCAGGATGTCCCAGGCGGCCTCGGCATGCGGATCGCGCGCTCCGTAGCGGGACAGGGCCCACTCGGCGAACCATGCCTCCAGATCCAACTCGCCCTCGGTCCAGGCCAGTTCGGAGAACAGGTCGAAGGCAACGGGATTGTTGTCCGCCGCCTCCGGCATGAGGGCGACGCCGCGCAGGGTGCTGCCGTCCTTGGTGCGCCATTTCTCGTAGAGGGACGCCCAGTCGGGAGTGTTGGCGCCGAGTGCGGTGTGGCCGCCGAAGTTCCAGATGGAACCGAACGCGTACGGGGTGTCGCCCCAGTCGGCCTCGCGGTCGGTGACCTTCGGGAAACGGTCGGACAACCCGTCGACGACCAGCATGCGGGACTTGTCGACGGCGTCGACGATGGCCCTCGGCGGATTGCGCTGCCAGCCGAGCATCACCCAGATCGCGCCCGGGTGCGCCGCTTGCAGCGCCCTCTCGACGCCCTTCGCCGCGTCGGCGACCGGTACGTCGCCGGGATCGCCGCCCTCGTGCAGCAGGTCCATCTTGTAGAGCGTCGAAGGCCCGCCGAACATCTCGTCCTGGACGCGGTAGAAGGCGGCCGCCACGCTCGCGAAATGCTCGGTGCGCGGGTCCAGCCAGTCCGGCCGGTTGAAGCCCATCCACTTGCCCTGGGGTACGGTTCGGGCGCCCTCGTTCCGGTCGGCGAAGCCCGGCGGAACGGTACCGAAGTAACCCGGGAACACCGGCGTCATGCCCAACTCCCTTACCCGGCCGACGATTCGCCGCCCGAGCGCGGCGCGCGCGTCGAGGAGCTGCCGCGAGACCGGATACGGAAACGCGGCCAGATTCTGCATCAGGAACCACGGCTGATGGGCCGGGCCCGCGATCCACTGCCGCAGCTCCTCGTCCGTGTGGCCGAAACTCTGGAACACCCGGTGGTAGAGCGCGTCCGCGCCCGCGTACACGAGCACCTCGTTGTAGCCGTGCAGCGCCAGCACGTCGAGCTCGCGCTCCCAGTACGACCAGTCGTTGTACGCGCCCGTGTAGCCGTCGTTCGTGTCGTTGAGGACGAAGCGGTGCGGGACGTTGGCCCGCCGGGTGACGGTGCCGTCCAGGCCCGGCAACTCCGCCGGGAGGTCGAGCTGTTCACCGGCCCAGCTGATGTTGGAGTGGGTGACGTGCTTCAAGTACCAGCGGAGACCGGTGAGTTGAGTGCTCGGGGTGCCCCCTGCGATCGTGACGCGGCCGGTTTCTCCCGATACCCGGAAGGTGTCCGGCTCGCCCGTCGTCTCGAAGTGCAGCTGTCGCCAGTGTCGTGGGAGCAGCCGCCTGGCCGCCGCGACCACCGTCCGGGTCACTGGTGCCTCCTTCGCCGGGGAGTCGTCCGCGCCCGCCGAGGGTGTGCTGGAGCAGGCTACGGCACCGGCCGAACCGGCGATCGCGGTCAGGAACGCGCGACGAGGGAGCGGCATGGGCGGGTCTCCGTTTTTCGCGGCGGGCGAATGTCGTCTGGAGGAATACCCGCTGAATCAGGTCCTGCGCGCAGATTTGCGGCCACATGGAGGAGGACCCGTCGTGAACGAGTCACGCTGGGCAGAAGCCTGCGCCTCCGGCCGCGGCGGGAACTCGATCCTGGCACGACGGGTCCTCGCGGGACTGACGGTGGCTGTGGTGCGGTAGTTGCGCGTACGCCCGAGCGCGGGGGACAGCGGAGGGGCGTACGGCTGCTTGAGCCGTACGCCCCCGCCTGGCTGAAGCAACCGTACGTCTCCGCTTCAGCGGTAGGCCTCCGCCCGGCTCTCCCCGGCCCCCGACTCCGCCGGCTCTGACGGCTCCGGGGACGGTGTGCGCCCGGGCCGGAGGGCCGCCGCCGCGAGCGCCAAGCCCGCCACGGCGATCCCCGTGCCGACGGTGAACGCCAGCCGGTAGCCGTCCGCGGTCGCCGCGACGAGCGGCTCGCCCTGGCCCAGCAGCCCGTCCGTGCGGCTCGCCGCCAAGGTCGTGAGGACCGCGAGACCCAGCGAACCGCCCACTACCTGCGTGGTGTTGAAGAGACCGGACGCCAGACCCGCGTCCTCCTCCAGGACACCCGACATGGCGAGCCCGGTCACCGCGGGCATCGCCGCCGCGAACCCGGCGGAGAGCAGCAGCATCGGAGGCAGTACATCGGTGACGTATGAGCCCTCGACGGGCGCACGGCTCAACAGCGCCATCCCAGCGGTGATCAGCACCAGCCCGGCGAGCAGCACCCGGTACGGGCCGAAGTGGCCGATCGTCCGCGCGGACAGGCCCAGCATCAGCACACCGATCAGGATCGGAGCGGGCAGGAACGCCGTACCGGTCATCAACTCCCCGTAACCCAGCACGCGTTGGATGTAGAGAGCGCCGACGTACTGGAAGCCGAACATCGTCGCGATCATCAGGATCTGCACGCCGTTCGCGCCGGTGAGCAGGCGCGAACGGAACAGCCGCAGCCGCAGCAGCGGACGCTCGGCCCGCGCCTGCCGCAGCGTGAACGAGACGAAGAGCGCCAGCGAGACCGCGGCCAGCAGGAGTGTGACGCCGAGCCCGCGGTCGGCGGCGCCGACGATCGCGTACACCGTGAGCATCAGCGCGCCGGTGACCAGCGCGGCGCCCGGATAGTCGGCCCCCTTGCCGAGACCGGCGCCGCGGTCGGGGGCGAGGACGCGCAGGGCGGCGAGCCACGCCACCACCCCGATCGGCAGGTTGATCAGGAAGATCCAGTGCCAGTTGAGCGCCTGGGTGAGCGCACCGCCGAGGAACGTGCCGAGCGCGCCGCCCGCCGCGCCGACCGCGCTGAACACCGCGATCGCCTTGGCCTGTTCGCGCGGCTCGGGGAAGAGCGCGATCAGCATGCCGAGCACCACGGCCGCGGTCATCGCCCCGCCCATGCCCTGCAACGCCCGCGCCGCGATCAGCATGCCCTGGCTGGTGGCGACCCCGCACAGCACCGACGCCGCCGTGAACACGGCGAGTCCGGCGGTGAACATCCGCTTCCGGCCGACCAGATCACCGAGCCGCCCCACGAGGAGAAGCAGCCCGCCGAAGGGGATCAGATACGCGTTCACGACCCAGGCGAGACCCGGGCCCGAGAAGCCGAGGTCGCTCTGGATGGCGGGCATCGCGACGGTGACGATGTTGCCGTCCAGAATCGTCATCAACGTTCCCGCGCACAGCACGACGAGGGCCGCCCAGCGGGAGTACGTTCGCTCTGTGGGTGAACCGACGGGTGATCCGACGGGTGATCCGACGGGCGTCTTGATCCGGGACGACATGGTCACGGCCTCCGTATCGCTGCTGGGAATTCCATAGGTGCACGACTTGTAACGGGGAACATCGTTGGTGACTATGGAGACCGGCATAAGGAGGCACCTCAATGTCCCAGGGGAACACCGGTGTTACCGCGCAGGTCGTGCACGCGCAGGCGTGCCCGGTCCGCGAAGTTCTTGACAGGGTCGCGGGCAAGTGGAGCGTGCAGATCATCGTGGCCGCCGCGCACGGCCCGATCCGCTTCACCGAACTGGAGCGCAGCATCGATGGCATCAGCCGCCGCATGCTCACGCTGACGCTGCGCAACCTGGAGCGCGACGGACTCCTGACGCGCACCGTCCACCCGACGGTGCCGCCGAAGGTCGAGTACGAACTCACGCCCGTGGCCCGCGAGTTGCACTCGACCCTGCTGGGCCTGACCGACTGGGCGGAGCGGCACCGCATCACGATCGCCGAGTCACGCGCGGCTTATGACGCCGTGCACCGGCCGGAATTGCTCGATGCGTGAGCGCTCCGCTGGGTTGTATGGGGTTGTACTGGGTTGTAGAGGGAAGTGCGGGCCGCCTGTGGCTGGTCGCGCAGTTCCCCGCGCCCCTGACGGGGCACGCCTGTCAGGCTTCCGGCCGGCCGGGTTACAGGCCGAACAGCGTCGGATCCGTGGCCAGCGTGCGGAAGTACTCCTTCGGGTCCGCGACCAGCTTCCGCGCCTTCAGGTCCATCAGCCCGCTGACCCCCGTGATCTCGGCCGCCACCGTGCCGTCTGCCTTGCGTATCGTCTGCTCGACGCGGAACGTCTTGCCCTCGCCCCAGCCGAAGCCGCACGTCACCTCGGTCTCGTCGCCGGCGAGCAGCTCCCGTTCGTAGCGGATGGTCGTCTCCAGAACCACCGGCCCGACGCCCTTCGCCACCAGTGCGGCCTGACTGACCCCGGCCGCGTGCAGTAATGACCAGCGGGCGTGCTCCGCGTAGCTGAGATACACGCTCTGGTTGACGTGCCCCAGAGCATCGGTCTCGTACCCGCGCACGGTCACCGGGACGGAATACGGTTCGGCCACGACTTTCCCTTCTACGGCGAACAGGTTGGGCACAAGCCTACTGAGCGGTTGCTCACGGGCGTCAACTATTGAATGTCGTAGGGCTGTTGATGCCGTACGGCAATTCGGGCTCTCACGCCCGTCGCGGCGAGGCCAGCAGATAACGCACCCGGGTACGCGGTTCCGTGTACTCCCCGACCTGCCACCCCGCCTTCTCCAGTGTGGCCGCGCACTCCCGCAGGGCCTCGGCGTCCGGCTCGCGCACGGCGACAGCCTCCGGCTGGGGCGTCGCCCGCACCCGGTACCCGTCGGTGTCCGGCCCCGCCGGCCGGTGGCCCGCCGCCTCCAGCGCGAGCGCGGCGGCCTGCACCAGATGCGTGCGCTCCCAGCCGCACGGCCGGTCGACGGCTCCGTGTGGATCGGTCATCCGCCGCAGCTCCAGCAGCCCCTGCCAGGCGCTGTGCACCTCACGTATGCGCGACGGTCCGGCGGCGGCGCTCTCCTCGCCGCCGACGCGTGCGGCGAACACACCCGAGGTGGCGGCCGCCTGAGCGCCGACGGCCTCCCTGGCGCCGGAGACGCCGGCCCCGCCCGCCTCCGTGGACGCCTCAGGGGACGTATCCGTGGCCCCCTCCTCACGTATCCGATGCCCCGCCGGCGTCAGGAAGTGGTCGTGCGGCGGCCGGGGATGCCGGAAGGCGAGCCCGCGCTTCACCAGCGCCGCGAGCTGGCTCTCCGTACCCCTCAGCCGCCCGGTCACGGGATCGGCGGCGTCGATGACGCGCCGCTGTGCGGCGGTCGGCGGTCGTGTCACGGCGCGCTCCTTCCCTGTCGCTGCATCTTCGTCGCTGCCTCTTCAGCACTGCCTCTTCGATCGGCTGATTCGCTGATCGGCGAGCCCATTCGAAGACTACGTCCCGGGTCTGACAGTGGGCGGCCACCGCGGGTGGCCCGCCGCAGGCTGCGAGCCCGCAGGCTGGTCGAGCGCGACCTCGCCGACGAGCCGCGGCTGGTCGACTTCCCGGTGGTGCTCGGGGCCGGCGAGCGACTCTTCGGCGAGACCAGAGACAAGAAGCCCATGCGCCCCGTCCACGCCCGCCCGGACCGTCGGTGACGGCCTCGCCTTCCTCACCCACCAGCCCGTCCGAGACGCCTGGCTCAGCTGACCGCTACTTCGACAGCGGTCGGCGATCACTGCCGGTACCCGCTCAGGAACCGTCCGATCCGGCTGATCGCCGCGTCCAGGTCGTCGGCGTGCGGGAGGGTGAGGATGCGGAAGTGGTCGGGGCGGGGCCAGTTGAAGCCGGTGCCCTGGACCACCTGGATCTTCTCCTGCAGCAGAAGATCGAGGACGAACCTCTCGTCGTCGTGGATCTTGTGCACCGCGGGGTCGATGCGCGGGAACGCGTACAGCGCGCCCTTGGGTTTCACGCACGAGACCCCGGGGATCTCGTTGAGCTTCTCCCAGGCCCGATCGCGCTGCTCGCGCAACCGGCCGCCGGGGGCGGTGAGTTCGTGGATGGACTGGCGGCCGCCGAGCGCGGCCTGGATGGCGTACTGGGCGGGGGCGTTGGCGCACAGCCGCATGGAGGCCAGCATGGTGAGGCCCTCCAGGTAGTTCTTCGCGTGCTGGCGCGGGCCCGTGACGACCATCCAGCCGGAGCGGAAGCCCGCCACGCGGTACGTCTTCGACAGGCCGCAGAAGGTGAGGACCACCAGGTCGGGGGCGAGCGCGGCGGCCGAGTGGTGCACGGCGTCGTCGTACAGGATCTGGTCGTAGATCTCGTCGGCGAACACCATCAGGCCATGCCGGCGGGCGAGATCGAGGATGCCCTCGATGATCTCCTTCGGATAGACCGCGCCGGTCGGGTTGTTCGGGTTGATGATGACGACGGCCTTGGTGCGGTCCGTGATCTTCGCCGCCATGTCGTCCAGGTCCGGGTACCAGTCGGCCTGTTCGTCGCAGAGGTAGTGCACCGCCTTGCCGCCCGCGAGCGTCGTCACCGCCGTCCAGAGCGGGAAGTCCGGGGCCGGGATGAGGATCTCGTCCCCGTCCTCGATGAGCGCCTGCACCGCCATCGACACGAGTTCGGAGACGCCGTTGCCGAGGAAGACGTCGTCGACGCCGACCTCCAGGCCCAGCCCCTGGTAGCGCTGGGCGACCGCCCGGCGCGCGGAGAGGATGCCGCGCGAGTCCGTGTAGCCGTGTGCCTGGGGCAGCATCCGGATCATGTCCTGGAGGATCTCCTCCGGTGCCTCGAAGCCGAAGAGCGCGGGGTTGCCGGTGTTGAGACGCAGCACGCTGTGGCCCGCCTCCTCCAGGGCGTTCGCTTGCTCGATGACCGGGCCCCGGATCTCGTAACAGACCTCGCTGAGCTTGCTCGACTGCCGGAACTCCATGCGGTGCGCACCTCCAGGTTGTGGTGTTGCTTGGTTTTACCAAGTAGCCGCTTGGAAAGTCCAACGACTTGTCTAGACTGCGTCACATGTCACCTCGCCGAAGCTACGACCAGTACTGTTCCGCTGCCCGGGCCCTCGACGCCGTCGGTGACCGCTGGACCCTCCTGATCGTCCGGGAGCTGCTCGCCGGTCCGCGCCGCTACACCGACCTGCACGCGGACCTGCCGGGTGTCAGTACGGATGTCCTCGCCTCGCGGCTGAAGGGCATGGAGCGCGACGGCCTGACGAGCAGGCGCCGACTGCCGCCGCCGGGGGCCGCCTACGTGTACGAACTCACCGGGCGGGGACGCGAGTTGCTGCCCGTTCTGCAGGCGCTCGGCGAATGGGGCGCACCCCTGCTGGCGGAGCGGCGGTCCACCGACGCGGTACGTGCCCACTGGTTCGCGCTGCCGTTGCTGCGGTGCCTGGCGGGACTTGGCGACGGGGTCGTCCAAGTGCGGCTGGGCGAAGGGGAGTTCTATGTGCGTCTCGGCGCCGAGGACGGGCCGGTCTACGGCGAGGGGCCCGCGCCCGAGGATCCCGACGCCCGGCTCTCGCTCGACGCCGAGTCGTGTGCGGCGCTCGGGCGGGGGGACTTGACGCTGCTGGACGCGGTGCGTGGGGGACGTATAGAAGTGGCCGGGGACGGGGCGCTCGCCAAGGCGCTGCGAGAAACCTGACGCCAGGCAGTTCCCCGCGCCCTTGAAAGAGGCGCGGGGAACTGCGCGACCAGCCAAAGCCGACCCGCAGACGAGTTACGGCCTAACCCGCGGAGCGCCCCGCGTGAGCGTGTATCCGGCGACACCCGCGAGCGCCGCCAGTACGCCGCCCACCCCGGTCCACACCCAGCGGTCGGACCACCAGCCGGAGGCCCAGCCGTCATCGGGTTCGATGCTGGACAGCACGGCGACGGACGTCTCGGAGTCGTCCTCGCCGTCCTCGCCGTCCTTGGCCGCCGCAGCCGCGACTCCCGGGACCAGCGGCTCGGCCAGCGAACCGTCCACCGCGGCCGCCCCGCCGACGTCCTTCGAGTCGACCTGGACCTCGGTGCTCACCGGCAGCCCGAGGTCGGCCGCCGTGAGGCCGACGGCGGTCAGCCGGATGTAGTACGTGCCCGGCAGCGGGTCGTTGGCCCACGGCTCCGACCAGGCTCGGACGGTGCGCAGCGTGCAGGACAGGCTCACGGACGCCGCGTCCTGGGCGGCGGTCCGCGTCTGTGCCCCGTACTGGCACGCCTGGCGGCGCCGCAGCCCGTCGTACACGTCGATCTGCCAGGTCGCGGAGGCGTGCGCGTCGGGCAGCTTCACCGTCGCCTTCACGGTGGGCCGCTGACCGGCGTCGGCCGGGAACGACCAGTACAGGTAGTCGCCCGTCGACGCGCTCGCGGTCGCCTGCTGCCTCTGGTCGACCTCGGTCGCCGTACGGAAGGACGTGCCCGCCGCGGTGGGTGCGGCGCTGTCGTCCGACGGGCTCGCGGAGGGGGAGGAGTCGGCGACCGCGGGGGACACCGCGACCCCGAGCGCGAGCAGGGCGGCACTCACGACCACACGGGCGGCTCTCGATACACGGTGGGCATTCAACACTCGGGTGCTACGCATCAGTTGGTCCTCCAGACCGCGAACCGCCAACGCGAGATCCAGCCCCACAGCACACCCGCGAGGAAGCCGGTGAGCACCAGGGCGCCGAGCAGCCACCAGCCGCGCCCGAGGCCGAACGAGGCCACGTCGCTCGACGTGTCCGGCCCGTCGACGACGTCGACGGTCAGTTCGAGCGGCAGGCCCGGCGTGGTCTTGACGCCGGAGGCCGCCGAGAAGGAGTTGGCGACCTGGAGGCAGACGATCTCGGCCGCGGCCTTCTCGGAATCATCGCCCTCGCGCTCCGGCTTGGGATAGCGCAGACCGGCGGACATGACGTCGGTCCGGCCGGCACCCGTCGACTCACCGCGTACGATCTCGCGGCCCCTGTCGGTCACGGCCCGCAGCGATACCCCGTAGTCCGGGTTGACTTGACGGTCGGCCGCGACGCTCACCGAGGCGCGCAGCTCCTGGCCCGGCAGGACGTCCACGCGGTACCAGCGGTGCTGACCGAACTCCTCGCGGTCGGTGTAGAGCCCGGACTCGAGGGTGGGTGCCTTCGCGCACTCGGCGGCACCGTCCACGGCGACCGGCGTCACCACCGGATCGGCGGCCCGGTCCACCAACTGGTTGACCTTGTCGGTGAGTTCCTCGGTGTGCTCCACCGAGGTGTACGTTCCGCCGGTCGCCTCCGCGATGCAGCTCAGCTGCTGCCGCATCTTGGTGTTCGGCACCAGGCCGAGCGTGTCGATGGTGAGGCCGATCCCCTTGGCGGCGATCTCCCGCGCCACCTCGCACGGGTCCAGCGGGGCGCAGGTGTCCTCGCCGTCGCTGATGAGGACGATGCGCTTGGTGGCCTCGCCGCCTTCCAGGTCGTCGGCCGCCTTGAGGAGGGCGGGGCCGATCGGGGTCCAGCCGGTGGGCGAGAGCGTCGCCACCGCGGTCTTCGCCTCGGTGCGGTCCAGCGGCCCCACCGGGTACAGCTGGGCGGTGTCCTTGCAGCCCGTCTTGCGGTCGTCGCCGGGGTAGTCGGCGCCGAGTGTCCGTATGCCGAGCTGGACCTCCTCGGGGGTCGCGTCGAGCACCTCGTTGAAGGCCTGCTTCGCGGCGGCCATCCGCGACTGGCCGTCGATGTCCCGGGCTCGCATCGAACCGCTGACGTCGAGGAGCAGGTTGACCTTGGGCGCGTCCTCGCCGGTGGGTTCGCCGGCGACGGCTCCGGCCGGGAGGGCGAGCCCGGCCGTCAGGGCGGCGAGCAGGGCGCAGGCGCCCGCCACCAGCCGTTGTCTTGTGATCATCGCCGGATCTTATTGATCAAAGGCCGGGCTTCAAAACGAGCGGTCGACGGGAGGGGTGACATCCGGGTCGGCGAGCGGGTTGGGAAGACGTGCCCAGATGTCACCCGGCCGCTCGGGCGACAGCCGCATCAGGGTCAACGCCTTGGCCGGGAGCGGCTCTTCGAGGAGCGCCGCGAGGTCCGCCGTGCGCGGCAGCTCGCGTACGGCGGTGGACAGCGCCTCTCGAAGTGCGGGCCCCGAACCCGACGTAGCCGCCAGCGTGCCCGCGACGAGCGAGCCGAAGAGCTTGCTGCGGAGCACGGACTCGTCGTCCGTGACGATACGGCCCGTCAGATCCGGGACCGGAATGCCATGACGGACCAGCCGGGCCGGGCTGAGCCGGATGTCGGCCAGGTCGCGATAGACGAGCCGCAGCGGGACGCCGGTGTCCGAGAGGACCACGAGCAGGTTCTGGCCGTGCGCCTCCAGGGCCACGCCCAGGTCGAGCAGGCGCAGACCTACGGTGAGGGTGAGCCGGGCGAAGTCGGCGAGCCAGGCCGGGGACCGAGGCAGGCCGGTCGCTCGGAGGGCGGCGACCGGCACGACCAGCTCGCCCGCCCGCGCGTACTCGTCCGGGGACTCCCGCAACACCGCCGCCAGATCTGGTGAGTTGGCGGTGACCGCGCCGAGCGTCCGGGTGATGTGCAGCAGCCCGTCCAGACGCCCGGCCATCGCCTCCATGAACGCCGAGACGGTCGCCGCCGACTCGATCGAGTACACCGAGATGTCCCGCACGGAGGAGGTCAGCCGGGCGCTGAGCGCGGTCTTGACGTGCGGCCCGCCCGGGACGGCCAGCGTGCGCAAGGACATCAGGGGATGAGCGGCGATGCCTTCCCGGATACCTTCCCGGACGCCCTCCCGGGCGCCTTCCCCGACGCCCTTCTCGACGACCTTCTCGTCCTTCAGCACATGCCGCGCCTGCCACGGATGCACCGGGATCAGCACCCGCCCCGCCGCCCGGTACGGCCACTCGCCCCTCACCACACAGGCGGCCTCCGGCACGGCGACGAGCCCCAGCTCGACCACCGGCCGGTGCTCGGGTGCGTACGCAAGCTGTTCGGCCACCGAAAAGCCGGGCCGGGAGCGGCAGTTGGGATGGAACGGATGCCCGTCGACGACACGCTGCTCCCATTCCCAGGAGCTACGAGCAGCCACGGAGGCAGGATCTCGACCGGCCCAAGCACTCTCTGCCCAAGCGCTCCTCGGTGGCGGCTGGTTGGCGCGCGACAGGGCCAATGAGGCGACACTGTCCGCGAGTTCGGCGGCGAAGGCCTGTCCGTGCGGAAGGCCGAGGGCCGTCAGGAGCCCGGCCGGGTGGTCGTACGCCGTCCCGTCCAGCTCGATCTCCGTGACGCTGGCGTCGGTCGCGTACGCATCCGATGGCGGCCCGTGCAGACGACGGCCGTGAGCCAGCTGGAGTACCACCCCGTCAGGCCCCGCCTCACGGCGCGCGACCCACGGCAGCGGCTCATGGGCGAGCCCGCGCCACAGCCGCGAGAGGACGGCCGCGCGGGCTCCGGGGAGCTCGGCCGCGTACAGCGGCAGCAGGGCGGGGCGTACGGAGCGCAGCTCGGCGGCGAGGGCGGTCTCGGCCTCGGCCGGGGTGCGGGGACGGTGCACAGCGGGCTCCTCGGGTGGGGACGACATCGCGGCCGGGTACGACGCCGGACATACTGAGCGTCAGTGCACCGTATGCAACGAATGGATCGCGTGGACTCCATGCCCCCCATGCTCCCCAGGCACCCGATCAACGCCAGGGACGGCGTCGGCGAAGCGGCCGACGCGTACGCGGCCGCGCCGCTGCTCAATTGTCTGCTGCGGGAGATCGGCGAGCCGGCGGCGGAACCGGACGGGACCGAGGGGCCCGGTGAGCGGCGCGTGTACCGGCTGCCGGCCGGGGGACGCCTGCTGCGGGTGCGTGACGGACGCCGCCCCACCGAGCCGGAGCTGTACACGGCCGGCACCTGGCTGCGCCTGAGCCACGCCGAACTGGTCAAACTCACCGCCGAGGAACTGCGCTGCCACACCGGCGTGTCCAACCCCGAACTACCCACGGAGATGACGGACAGCCGGGACGCGGTGGAGGCGATCCTCACTGCGCGCGAGGGAGCGAACCCGCCCGAGGACCTGTACCGGCGCTCCGAGCAGTCCCTGATCACCGGGCACCCCTACCACCCCGCCCCCAAGGCCCGCGGCGGCGGCCCGGTCACCGGCTGGCTCCCGTACGCCCCCGAGGCGTACGCCCGCTTTCCCCTCGTCCTGCTGGGCCTGCGCGAGGACGCGGTGGCCGAGGAGGGCGACACGGACGCGCTCGACGCCTTGGGCGAAGCCCCTCCCGGCTACCGTCTGCTCCCCGCCCACCCCTGGCAGCTCGACCTCGTCGGCAGCTCCCCGGCGATCCGCGAGGCCTTCGCGGACGGCCGCCTCGTACGGCTCGGCCTCTCCGCGTCGTCCGTCTGGCCCTCGGCGGCCATCCGAACGCTGTACGTCCCGGACGCCGACCTCTTCGTGAAGTTCAGCCTCGACGTCCGGATCACCAACGACATCCGCCGCCTCTGGCGCCACGACCTCCTCGAACTGCGCCGCACGGACGCGGCGGTGACGTCGGCCTTCACGGCCGTGGGCGGCCGGGCGGCCTGGCTGAGCGACCGCGGCTACCGCACCGCGGACTTCGCCTTCGAGGAACTCGCCGTCCTCGTACGTGACGGCCTGCGCGAGCACGTGACACCCGGCGGGACTCCGCTGCTGGCCGCCGCGCTGACGGAGCAATTCGAGGGCAACCCTCTCGACGCGCTCGCCGATCCCGCGGCCTGGTGGGCGGGGTACCTGCGTCAAGTCGTTCCGCCGGCACTGGAGTTGTTCGGGCGGTACGGGGTCGTACTCGAAGCCCATCTGCAGAACACCGTGCTGGCCGTCGATGCCGACGGTATGCCCGTGCAGGCACTCTTCCGGGACGCGGAGGGGGTGAAACTGCTGCCGGAAGTGACGCGGGAGGCCGGGTGGGAGCGGTTGGTGTACTGCCTCGTCGTCAACAACCTGCTGGAGATCGCAGGGGTGTTGGAGGAGCGCTGTCCAGGGACGGAAGGGACGGAGCTGTGGGCCGCCGCGCGGCTGGAGCTGACGCGGCACGACTGGGGACTGCCCGAGGTGGCGGAGCTGCTCAGTTCCCCGACCCTCCCCGGCAAGACGAATCTCCTGCTGCGGTGGACGGGCGCGGACGGTGCGGACGCGCGCTACCTTCCGCTCCCGAACCCCTTGCGCACGACGGGCACTTGATCACGGCTCAGCTCGGCCTGGAGTTGCCCTGTGACTGCGGATACATGTGCGTCTGTTCGGGTACGCCAGGTATGGCGTTTTCCCAGGTCAGTCCCGGCATCTCGGGGTCGGCGGGCGGCATGTCCGCGACCGTACCCCAGGGCGGCGGCGGGCGGAAAATGCCGCGCCGCCGGCGGTGAGCGCTATGTGGCGCCGCCCATCTCCGCGGTGAAGATCACGGGGTCGCTGTCGAACCCTCGGACCATCTCGTGAAACTGCCACGCTGCGGAGGTATCCCGGGTGAACTCCGCGACGGTGGTGGCGGTGGATCCGGCGACCTGTGCGAAGTCGTCCTTGAGTAGTTCTTTGTACCCCTCGACGACCAGCACCCCGGCGTTCGATATGTCACCGAAGGTTTTGGGGCCGCTGTTCTGGTGGATCGCCACGCCCACGACCACCCGCGCGAAGGAGGACGCGAGGCGATCGAGCTCCAGAGTCATCGCCTCGACGTAGCCGAAGCCCTGACCGGTCTGGCTGTGTCGGCTCATGTTGATGGTGCCGTCCGGTGAGCGGCTGTCGAAGTGGACGACGTACACCGGCTGCCCGTAGGGGGCGTCCGCCGAGTAGGTGGCGGCGATGATGTCGAGGTGATGAGGTGGCTGATTCCAAGGACTCGGGTCCCACTTGAGCCGTACCTCGGCCTTTCCCACTCCCTGGCTGTCACTGCTCACCGGATTGCTGCCTCTCCCATATCAAGCCACCACGGGATCGGTGCCCCGCATGGTCAAGTATGGCTCTTGGCCATCCTGTTGAAGCCTTGTGCGGCCGGCTCCTTCGGCGGGCCAAGGCATTCGCGCGTGGTGCCCGGTGTCCAGCCGCCATGGCCTCCGATCTCATGCCACGGAGTGGGCCCGTCGGATCGCGGCAGCACGGCGGGGGTGGTGGCTCGAATTTCCTCGCTGGTCGTGTCGGTTCCTCCTGGGAGTGCGGTGGGATGTCCGACGCCGTTCAGGCCGTGGGGCCGGGCAGCCACAGGTCGGGGCCGAAGACCTCGTAGCGGATGCGCTGTGCCGGAACCCCGGCGCCGAGCAGCTGTCCGCGGATGTCGCGCATGAACGGGAGTGGGCCGCACAGGAATACGGTGGCGTTCTCGGGCAGTTCGATGCCGTCGAGGTTCATCAGGCCGGTGCGGGCGTTGGGTTCCTCCGAGCCGGGCTGCTCATACCAGAAGACGGCGCGGGCGTCCGGCAGTTGGCCGGCAAGCTTGCCCGTCTCGGTGCGCAGGGCGTGGTCGGCGGGGGAGCGGTCGGCGTGCAGGACCAGCACCGGGCGGGTCGAGCCGAGGGCGGTGAGGTGGGCCAGGATGCTGGTCATGGGGGTGCCGCCGATGCCCGCGGAGACCAGGACGACCGGAGTGGTGGTGTCGGCCGGGTCGTCGAGGAAGACGTCGCCGAAGGGAGCGGAGAGCGTCAGTTCGTCGCCGTCGTGGACCTCGTCGTGCAGCAGGCTGGAGACCTCGCCGTCGGGCGCGTCGGCCGTGCCGGCGACCCGCTTGACGGTGATGCGCCGCAGGTCCCCGCCGGGGTCGGAGGACAGGCTGTACTGCCGCAGCTGGCGCACCCCGTCGGCCATCAGGACCCGCACGCTCACGTACTGGCCCGCCCTCGCCCGCGGCGCCGGTTCGCCGTCGGCCGGGCGCAGCACGAAGGACACGACGTCCGGGGTCTCGGTGCGGCGCTCGACGACCGTCCACTGCCGCCACACCTTGCCGGCCTCGACGCCCGCGTCCTGGTAGAGGCGGGCCTCCCGGCCGATCAGGGCGCCGGCCATCAGCCAGTACACCTCGTCCCAGGCGGCCGCCACCTCTGGGGTGACAGCGTCGCCCAGGACCTCGGCTATCGCGCCGAACAGGTATTTGTGCACGATCGTGTACTGGTCGTCGGTGACCCCGACCGCGGCGTGCTTGTGCGCGATCCGGTCCAGCAGCGTGTCCGGGCGCGTGTCGGGGTCGTCGATGAGCGCGGTCGCGAAGGCGGCGATCGAGCCGGCCAGGGCGCGGCGCTGGGCACCGCTGGCCTGGTTGCCGCGGTTGAACATCCCGTCGAGCAGTTCCGGCCGGTCGCGGAACATCGCACCGTAGAAGCGTGTGGTGATCTCGTCGAGTGCGCCGGCCACGGCGGGCAGGGTGGCACGGATCACGGCGGCGGATTCTGCGGACAGCATGAAGCCTCCCGGGCAGGGGGTGAGGTGGGAAGTGCGCCGCATCGCGTCGGGCGGCGTCTTCTGTGTAGCAGGCACCGGATCGCGTTTCGGCGCTGTTTCGCGGCGCTGGGCGAAGAAGGGCCGAACGGCCCCATCGATTCGGGCACAGTGGCCCCACGGGTCCCGCCCGGGATGGGGCCGGATGGTGCGGGGACGACCTCCCATCGGCCCTGTCCGCAGCCGGCGTCGCACGTGCCCGGCAACGCCGGCGTCCGCACCACGGCCCTCCGCGAGCAGCGTGCGGCGGAGTATGGCCTTGGGGGCGCGGGACAGCAGCGGCCGCGGCAGAGCGTCGCGTACCGGTCGGGATCCAGGGCGGCGAGTGGCCCGACCGGCATGGCCGTCAGCAGCGCGGTCTTCGACTCCGGGCTGACAGAGGGCGGGAGGAGCCGAGCAGGGCGTAGGCGCCGGGCAGACCGGATGGGGCCCGTCGCCGACAAGGGCACTTCGGACTCCAGCTCGGCCGCGTCGCCCACACCGTGCCGCACGACTCCGCCTGCCCGATCGCCCTCGTGCGCAGTGGAGTTGATACGACGACCGGCTCAGAGGTCAGCCGCGTGATCGGGGATGAATGTCCGCAGATCGCGCGACGGCCGTACGTAGCCGGTCGACGGCGGGCGCGGCGGCAGGTCGAGTACCGGCGGCGGGACCTCGTGGTACGGCACGGTACTCAACAGGTGCGCGATCGTGTTCAGCCGGGCACGCCGCTTGTCGTCGCTCTCGACGACGTACCAGGGCGCCTCGGCGATGTCGGTGTGGACGAGCATCTCTCGTCGGCCATGCTGCCTCCATCGCCTGGTGACATACGTGGACCCGGACAGCGCACTACTGCGGCAGGCCCCCGCGTATCGCGGACGTCTCACCGCGGACATCTCATCGCCGACGTGCGGGGTGGGTCACGCCGGCGTGGCGTTCTCGCCGTGAGCTGACGGGGTTGTGGGCGACTGGGAGGTACGGGCGTGTTCGGCGAGGTCGAACTCCACGTCCACGACCCCCTCGACGGCCCGGATCAGCCGTGCTGCCACGGGGACCAGGGAGGTGTCCCGGATACG
>NZ_JBQQCG010000104.1:0-35606 GCF_052245575.1 Streptomyces sp. 2A115
GGGCGACCCCCCCCTCCCGGGCCGGCAAGGGGCCTGCGGCCATTCCCCTCGCGCGCACCGCGGGCTCGACACGGACGACACCAAACAGGAGAAGCAATGGGCGGCAATGTGAACCTGGCCTACGACTACCCCGTCCTGGGCGCCTTCTGGACGGTCATGTGGATCTTCCTGTGGATCATGTGGATCTTCCTGCTCTTCCGCGTCATCGTCGACATCTTCCGCGACGACTCCATGAACGGCTGGGCCAAGACGGGATGGCTGGTCTTCACGATCGTCCTTCCCTTCCTGGGCGTCTTCGTCTACGTCATCGCCCGGGGCAAGGACATGGGCAGGCGTGAACAGAAGCACACCCGGGCCAAGTTGGAAGAGACGGACCGGTACATCCGCGAAACCGCCGGTACCACCGCACCAGCCAGCGAGGCGGACCAACTCGCCAAGCTCTCGGAGATCCGGGCCCGCGGCGACATCTCCGACGAGGAGTACCGCCGGGCCAAGGAGAAGGTCCTCCACTAGTAGCCGCACCCGCAAGACCCGTCGGGAGGGAAGAGCCCGGGGCTGTCCACCCATCAGCCCGCGGTACCGATGGTGCGCTCGCCGCGTGGGGCGTGCCCATCGGTCCGAGCCCGACGAGACAGCGCACCGGCTGTGGCAGGGGGCCGGGTCGGCGGTAGAGCCCAGGGGCGACAAACAGCCCACGCAGCTGTGACGGCAGCGGACTCCCGCGCCAACCCGGCGTACAGAACCATCGACCATGGCGTCCGCAAGCCACCGGCGACGCGCTCTCACTCTGCACCTGGTCGGGGGCATAGAGCACCCCATCGGGCGAAGTTGTAGTTCAGATTGCAGATCGAGTTCACCCCACAACAGTGGCGGAAAGTGAGGATGGCCGATCACGAGGGGACGCGCAGGGTCCTTCCTGATGAGTGATCAATGTAGGGGTCGATGTTCCATGGTCGATGACGATTCAGGTAGCGCGCGCTCACTCTGCGTGCAGCGGGGGGGCCACGGCGGGTCCTGCCTGCGACATGCCCCCCATTGCCGCCGCAACGGTGTCGTCGCCCGTGGTTCCAACCTCCCCGACAGCAGCTGTGTCCACTGCGGCCACGACGACACGGCGGAGAGGGCACGGTGAGCGGCAGCGCCTGGGCGGGGGCGGCCGTGGCCGCCGTAACGGCGGGCTACGCCCTCTTCTCCCGGCGGCTGGCCACGACCGCCGTTTCGGCGCCGATGGTGTTCGCCGGCGTCGGAGTGGCCATCGGCCCGATCGGACTCGACCTGCTCAGCCTGGAGCACGACGCCGGCCCCGTGCTCACCCTGGTCGAAGCCGCCCTGACGCTGGTCCTGTTCACCGACGCGATGTCCGTACGCCGACGGGATCTCCGCCTGGGTGGATTCCTCCCCGGCCGCCTGCTGGGGATCGGCCTGCCGCTGACCATCGGGGCCGGCTGGCTCCTGGCATGGCCCCTGCTGCCGGGCCTGACCCTGTGGGAGCTGGCCCTGCTCGGTGCCGTTCTCGCGCCGACCGATGCCGCTCTCGGCAAGACCGCGGTCTCCGATCCACGTGTCCCCCCACTGGTGCGCGGCGGCCTGAACGTGGAATCCGGCCTCAACGACGGTATGGCGCTGCCCTTCTTCCTACTCTTCCTCGCGGCTCTGCCCGGAACCATGACCTCGGAGGAAGGGGCCGCCGGAGTCTTCTGGCGCGCGCTCGTGCTCAGTACCGCATGGGGCCTGGCCGTGGGAGGGCTCGGCGGGTGGCTGTTGCACCGGTCTCGCGAGAAGGGCTGGATCAGTCGTGACTGGCGGCAGACGTTCGCCCTGGCCGTCGCCGCAGGCGCGTACACACTTGCCGTCGCCACCGAGGGGAGCGGCTTCATCGCCGCCTGGGTAGCGGGTTTCGCCTTCGGTGTCTCCCTGCGGCGAAGCGCGCCGGCCGACGCACCGGCCGCCACCGACGGCACCGCCGACCTCGCCGGGCATCTCGCCGAACTTCTCGCCTCCTTGAGCTTCCTGGTCTTCGGGGCCGTCCTGCTCGGGCCGACGCTGGAGGACCTCGACTGGCGAATCATCACCTATGCCGTGCTGAGCCTCACGGTGATCCGGATGCTGCCTGTCGCCCTCTCCCTGGCCGGGACGGGCCTGGCCCTTCCGACGGTCACCTACATCGGGTGGTTCGGGCCACGGGGACTCGCCTCCGTCGTCTTCGGGCTTCTCCTGGTGGAGGAACATGTCCCCGGCGTGCAGCTCCTCGGCCGGGTGATCGCGGTCACCGTCGCGCTCAGCATCCTCCTGCACGGCATGTCGGCCGTGGTCCTCGCGAAGCGATACGGCACCTGGCACAGGAAGGCCGCCGAACGGAGACCGCATCTGCGCGAGGGTGCGCCCGAGGACGGAGAGGCCGGGCACTCGTCCCCGGCCCGGTAGGGCAACGACGGACGACGGAGGATCCGAGGATTCATGAGTGCCGACGTGGACAGGCGCACAAGTTCGGCGCGAGGGTGGGCAGTCCGAGTGGCGATCACCGCGCTAGCGGTCCCTGGCGGTGGCCGTGCAGGCAGCAGTTGGCCTGCTCCCGCCGCTTCGAGACCCGTGTCGGCCCTCCGTCACCGGGCACAGACGCCACTTCCTCACGACGCAGATGGGCCCGCCCTACTCAACCGGCAACCCAGCCGAACTCGCATTCTCGGACGGGATTCGTCCGCTGGATCCGGGAGACGCGCTGGTCGTCTCGGCCACGCAAGGCCATCCCCGTGCCGACCGCCGTCCGACTCGTCAGCAGACACCCGTGCCACCGATCCGCCGCCCGCCGCCCGCCGCCCGCCGCCCGCCGAAAGGACGAAAGGACGAAAGGACGAAAGGACGAAAGGACGAAAGGACGAAAGGACGAAAGGACGAAAAACCATGCCCCACCGACTGCGCTCCGAAGACCTCGGCTTCCTCGAACGAGCTGCTGTCCGACGCACACGCACCCGAGACCTCCACGCATCCGCAGACGTCATCTTCGAACAGTTGGCGGCCCACCCCGAGAACTGGCCGCGCTGGTTCGGGCCGGCGAACGAATGCCGCTATGAAGGAGCACCCCCCTACGGCGTGGGAACGATGCGCCACCTGCGCATGTACCGGCTGATCCGGGCCCGCGAGACCCTGCTCGTCTGGGAACCCGGCGAGCGCTTCACCTACCAGGTCCACGAAACCAGTGCGCGCGGCGTCACGGCCATGATGGAGCAGTGGATACTCGCTCCCTCGGCAGGCGAGCGGACCAGAGTCAGCTGGACGATCGCTGTCGACTGCGCGCCCCCCGTACACCTACTGCTTCGGGTGAGCCAGCGCCACATGGACAAGATCTTCCGAGAGGCGATGAAGCGGCTCGAGGGCATGTGCCGCCGTCCCTGACCTTCCACCGTGGCTCCGACAACTCAGGGCGCGCTCGTACTCTCGACGACCGGCCCAGCGGTCATGGGCCCCACGTGCGGATGGCCTACCCATTGCGTGGTCTCGGCAGTGGACAGTGGTCGCTCACCTGCCACCCTCGGCTCCGGGCACCTGGGCTGGCTTCTCACGCATCGGCTCAAGGTCCGTGGCCGACGGCACGACCGCCGCCTGCCAGCGGATGACGTTGATCGTCTCGACGAGCTGCTCACGCAGCATCTGGCAGAGTCCGGCCCGCCCCTGTGGAGCCCAGGCCGGTCCATCCGAACCGCTCATACACACCTCCGCCGGGCGTACCCGCCCTGAACAATGTCCGCCAGACGCGCCGATCCGGTCTGTAGCCACCAGCGAGAGGGAGACGGGGAGGCGGGCGGGGACCGGGCATCCCACTGTCGACGGGCATGCGCAGGCCCCGGGTTGCGGCGGCCTCCCGCCAACGCCTCGGCTCGCGTCGAGCCCTCTCACCCCGACAAAGCCGGTCACCAGCGAACAGCTGCACAGCGTCCCCTGCTCTGCCCCCGACGCTGATCGCATGCTGCACTGCCATACCGTCCCCAACGACGCCATCTCGCTCCCGAGGGCCCGCCGAAAGGGTGGCTTCGGCCGCTGCCCATCCCGGAAGGTCGGCAACTACGACGGAAATACCGCCAAATGGCCCGCGCACTGGTCACTGGCTAGCATGAGAAGTGGAGCGGTCTCTGACACCACTCGCAACGGCAGACCCGGCAATACCCTGCCCCGGACCCAGCCGCTTCGCCTTCGCGCGGTCTGCTCTGCCGAACTCCTGCATAACCGTGACCGTTGGATGCACCGGCTTCTTGCGATGACCGGCCGCAATCGATGCCCGGCGGTACACGGACACCTTTCTCCGCAGGCAGCGATAGGCGTTCCAGTCGTCGGCATCGTACGGCTGGCACGCTCGGAGGATCAGGCGCATGGCGACGAACGAGTACAAGCAGGGGACCGCGTTTCCCGGAGTGATCGGCCGCACGGCAGAGGAGTCGACGCCCGCTTGGCCACAACCGATGCGAGCCGTTCCCGGCACGCCGAACGTCCTTTTCATCGCGCTCGACGACACCGGATTCGGCCAACTCGGCTGTTACGGCAGCCCGATCGAAACCCCCCACATGGACGGGCTCGCCGCGAACGGCCTGCTGTACAACAACATGCATACGACGGCGCTGTGTTCGCCGTCGCGTTCGTGCATCATCACCGGCCGTAATCATCACGCCAACGCGATGGCGTGCGTCACGGAATTCGCCACGGGCTATCCGGGATACCACGGCCGGATCCCGTTCGAGAACGGTTTCATCTCCGAGATGCTGGTGGAGCAGGGCTACAACACCTACATGATCGGCAAGTGGCACCTGATGCCCTCGGAGGACGAGTCCGCCGCCGGTCCCTACGATCGCTGGCCGCTCGGCCGGGGCTTCGACCGGTTCTACGGCTTCCTCGGCGGCGACACCAGCCAGTGGTATCCGGACCTGGTCTACGACAACCACCAGGTGGAGCCGCCCGCCACACCGGAAGAGGGCTACCACCTCACCCCGGATCTGGTTGACAAGGCCATCTCCTTCATCGCCGACGCCAAGCAGGTCGCCCCCGACAAGCCGTTCTTCCTGAACTTCTGCACCGGAGCCACGCACGCACCGCACCACGTGCCCAAGGAATGGGCGGACCGCTACCGGGGCAAGTTCGACGAGGGCTGGGACGCCTACCGCGAGACCACCTTCGACCGCCAGAAGCAGTTGGGGGTCGTCCCCGCCGACGCGCGGCTGTCCCGGCACGACCCGGACGTCCCGGAGTGGAACTCCCTGTCCCCCGACGCCCGCCGTCTCGCCACGCGGATGATGGAGGTGTACGCCGGGTTCCTAAGCCACACCGACCACCACATCGGGCGGCTCCTGCAGTTCCTGAAGGACACCGGCGAGTTCGACAACACCCTCATCATGCTCGTCTCCGACAACGGGGCCAGCGCCGAGGGCGGCGTCACCGGGACCACGAACGAGGGACAGTTCTTCAACAACGCCCCCGAGCCGGTCGAGGACAGCCTCGCATCGATCGACGAACTCGGCGGCCCGAACACGTTCAACCACTATCCCTGGGGCTGGACCTGGGCCGGCAACACCCCCTTCAGGCGGTGGAAGCGCGAAACGTATCGCGGCGGCGCCAGCGACCCGTTCGTCGTCCACTGGCCCCGGGGCATCAAGGCCCGCGGCGAGGTACGCGGCCAGTACGCCCACATCGTCGACATGGTGCCCACCGTGCTCGACGTACTCGGCATCGAGCCCCCGGCCACCATCAAGGGCGTACCCCAGTCGCCCCTCCACGGTGTCAGCCTCGCCCACACCTTCGACGACGCGACCGCGCCGACCCTGCACCGCACGCAGTACTTCGAGATGCTCGGTCACCGGGCCATCGACCACGACGGCTGGCGTGCGGTGTGCCCCTGGCCCGGTCCTTCCTTCAGCGAGGCAGGCAGGCCCTTCGGCACCCCCATCACGGCGCAGGAACTGGGAAAGCTGGACGCCCAGCACTGGGAGCTGTACCACGTCGCCGAGGACTTCGCCGAGACCCAGGATCTCGCAGCCGACAACCGCGGCAAGCTCATCGAGATGATCTCGATGTGGTACGTGGAGGCCGGAAAGTACAACGTCCTGCCCATCGACAGCAGCGGCGTGCAGCGGGCAGTCGTGGAGCGGCCGCAGGTCTCCGCACCGCGCACCAGCTACGTCTTCCGGCCCGGCACACAGACCCTGCCCATGGCGGTCGTGCCCCGGGTGCTCAACCGCCCGTTCGGCGTCACCGCCGACGCCGAGATCCCCTCCGACGGCGCCGAAGGCGTGCTGCTGTGCCAGGGCACCAACGTCGGCGGCTGGACCTTCTATCTAAAGGACCGCAGGCTGCACTACGCCCACAACTACCTCCGGCGCGACCTGTTCAGCGTCTCCTCAACCGAGGAGGTGCCCGAGGGCCGACACGAGCTGCGCTTCGAATTCGAGCCGACCGGAGAGCCGGACATCGCCCACGGCAAGGGCATGCCAGGCCGCGCACAGCTCTACATCGACCGCCGCCTGGTCGGCGAGACCCAGATCCCGGTCACCACACCACTCATGTTCAACCCCGGCGGCATGACCTGCGGCGCCAACCCGGGCTCAGCCGTCACGACCGACTACAGGCCGCCCTTCCGCTTCAACGGCACCCTGCACACCGTGACCGTCGACCTGTCGGGCGAGCTGATCACCGACTCCGAGAGCGAGATCCGGATGCACATGGCCCGCCAGTAGAAGCGCAGGCCGGCAAGTCGAAGCCCGTCAGACGCCGCCCTGGGACCAGTGCAACTGGATCTCCAGCCACTGGCTCTCCAGCCGCCAGGCTTCCAGCACCGAAACCAGCCGCCGACTCAGCCCGGCCGCGGTCAGGGACCGCCACGGACAGCCCGCCAGGAAGTCGCTCAGCACCGCGATCCGCTCGTCCTGGCGGGCCACTCCCTCTGCCCCGTCGATCCGGTGGGGGCCGATGGCGGCCAGAGCGCGGCGGCTGACAGCCTCGGGCGTGAGCGTCCGCCACGCATATGGGGCGAGCGCCTCCGTCACGGCGACGACGTGCGCGTCGTCCGGGGCAACGAGTCTCATCACGGGACGCCCTCCACAGCGGCTGTTCGCCTTGCCGGTAAGTGGCTGACGCAGGTCGCCAACGACAACAGCTCGTCGTCCACGGCTCCCTGCATCAGGACCCACAGCAATCGGCACGCCTTGACCAACGCCGGTCCACCGACGCCGGTCGCAAGGAGCCTTCCCGAAGGCGGACAGGATGTCCAGCCTCCGTGTGCCGGACTCCCGTACGATCCTGCAGCCCTCAGGTCGCTTCGGCCGGGACCCGTCCGGCTTGGATGGCATTGACCAGAGCCTGGTGCTCCTTCTCGTTCTGGTCCGCGTACACCTCCGCAAACGTCACCAGCGCACGGTCGAAGACATCGCCGCCGCCCAGGTACGCGGTGATTACGATACGGCCGCCGCACCTGGCGTGGGCGCGGGCCAGCGTGGCACCGCACAGCCGACCGAACGCAGGCCCCTCCATGTTGGAGGCTACAGGTATGCCCTTCCAGTCCCGCAACTGGCGCTCCTGCGGCTCGTCTGCGTCAAATCGGGTGTACCAGAAGTAACCATTGTTCAGTGCGGCGAAACCCCGATTACGCTCCCAGACCGCACGGCCGCCCGCACCGCCGACGCCCGCTCTTTGGAACTGAAGCCGTTCACCCGGCCCGCGATGAACCAGACTGGCCGGTAGCCGCTTGACGCCCCGTTCCCACGGCCCGGGCAGCGTCTCGTCGAAGTCGTTACATGGCAGTGACGCCCGCCACCGCCACACCGGTCCAGGCGCCACTGCTCATGCTCCGGCCCTCCGGAGCCACTCGCCGGACACCCCCGGTGGATTGTCGACTCCTGTGCAGGTGCGGCAGCCTGGCTGGTCCCTTTGATCCGCAAAGGGCTGCCCGCCGACATCGACCAGGACACGACGGACGGTGCCGCCTCAGGAGGGCGACGGCGGACCGGGGCGCCGGGAACCGGTCGGCCCCGTTCCGGCCGACGCAAGTCCCGTCTTCCATCGGGCCAACGACCGGCCCTCCCTGCCTCTCGCCCGAATGGCCGCGTCCCGTCAAGCGGTGCAGGGTGGAGAAGAGGAGCTACGAGTGTGTGGCCCCAAGAGGAATCGAGGGATGCGCCATGGCAACAACTGCTACCCCCCGCCGATCGGAAACATCCCAGGCGGCCGCGGGCGGACTGGTGACCTTCGCCGCCGTGATGCTCTTCATCTCCGGCGTTCTCGGCATATTCCGGGGCATCATGGGCATCGCGGAGGACGACGTCTTCGTCACCACCCCCAACTACGTCTTCAAGTTCGACCTGACCAGCTGGGGCTGGATCCACCTCATCCTCGGAGCGGTGGCCGTCCTGGTGAGCATCGGCCTCTTCTCGGCCACCGTGTGGGCGAGGGTTCTCGGGGTGGGGATCGCCGGGCTGCTGCTCATCGTCAGTTTCCTGTCCATGCCGTACTACCCGGTGTGGTCGATCACCCTGATCGCGCTGTACTCGTTCATCATCTGGGCGCTGTGCGTGGTCAAGCGTGACGCTTTCACCGGTCGAGTCTGATAGCCCTCGCGCTTCCCGACCCTGCCGGTCCGATCCTTCCGTGATCGCGGAGGCGCACTGGTGCAACGGAGCCGTGCGTCATCGTCGTGGCCACCACGGAGGTGAAGAGCGGCTGGACGCAGCGTGCGCCCCGCCGAGACCAGGCCCCCGTAGAGCGGGACAACGGTCGAAGGCTGAAGGAGGACGCGTTTCGCCGGGGCATCCGCCATGGTGGCCGCAGACCCTGATCACTGGTCAGGCTTGGCTGGCCACGGCAGCCCAAACGACTCCCGGCCCTCAAGGTGCAGCCGGGCGCCGACGGCTGCGACCGTTGGAGTGATGCGCTGGATGGTCCCAATGGGCTAGCACTGGAGGCGGCCATGACGGTGGTGGCACATCCTTCGATTCTGCGGGAGCTGGTCGAGCGGTGTGAGACGCTCAGCCGGCACGCCGCGTCCGACGGCAGCCCGGAAGTCGCGCGCCGGCTTGAGGACGCGACGTACACGCTGTGTGTGGTCACCGGCACCCGCCAGTTGGATACGGCGCTCTCTGTGGCCCGTGGGCAGTTGGCTGACGCCATGACACGACAACAACCGTTCCACCACTGACACGTACCCGGCGTCCGGGCGTCGCCATCGTCCCGCGGGCAGGGCTCAAAGCGAGTCCTGCGTCGGGCGGGCGGAGGAACTGACCGGCGAGCGGTTCAAGGTGCTGTGCCCGACGGCGTATTCGACACCGCCGTCTTGGCCCGCTCTGGATGCGTGCCGTGTGCCGCCGCCAACGTCAATCGGACGGGCACACCGGTCCGCTGTCTCCGGAAGACGACGCGAGCAGGGCTTGCACTGGGGATCCTGCCGTGCCCGCGTGTGTGTCGGGCCCTCGGGCCCGCGTGTCAGGTTCGCGAGCCCGAGGGAGCCTGCCGTGTACTCCTGCATGGGTACGTCGCCGTCGGCCAAGGCCGTCATGACCGGGTCGACGATGCGCCACGTCTCCTCGGCCTCGTAACCGCGGATGAAGGGTGAACGGGACGCCGAACGGGAACTCAGCCTCATATCGCGCGAGCCCTCCGAGGGCGGGCATCGGATCAGCCTCCACCGTTGTCCCGCATCAGAACCGGAGCCCTGTCGAACAGACAGACCACCAACCGATGACGCAGCGCGCATCAGGCCGCTTCGGCAGGGACCCGTCCGGCCTGGATGGCGTCGACCAGGGCCTGGTGGTCTTTCTCGTTCTGGTCCGCGTAAAGCTCGGCGAACGTCACCAGCGCGCGGTCGAAGGCGTCGCCGCCGCCCAGGTAGGCGGCGATCGCGATCCTGTCGCCGGACCTGGCGTGGGCGCGGGCCAGGGTGGCGCCGCACAGCCGGCCGAAGAGGGCCATCCTCTTCGGCGACATGTTCTCGGCGACGGCGATTCCCTTCCAGTCCCGCAACTGGCGTATGTAGAAGTCCCGTTGTTTGCCGTCCATGCCCGTGAGGCGTTCCCAGCCCAGGAAGATGTCACTGGTGGCCTGCATGAGCCGTTGGCCGGCGACGACCCGCTCGCCCTGGGTGGTGAACGTACTGCCGCCGACGTAAGGCGCCAGAACCGACTCGTCGGCTTCCTTGGCCTGGAGGAACAGGGGATCCTCGTCGTCCTTGCCGAGCAGCAGGATGATCCAGCAGCGGGTTCCCACACTGCCCACACCGACCACCTTTCGGGCCACGTCGGCGAAGCCATAGCTCTCCAGCAGGAACCGGCGGTCCGTCTCCAGGGTCTGGCCATAGCGCTCGATCAGACGGCTGAGCTCCTTCTCCAGCTCGCCGCGTTCGGTGTCCGGCAGTAGATCCTGGAGCCGTACCAGCAGCGGCGGTTCGGGAGCGATCTGACGCCTTCCGTCGATGACGTGCGTGAGTTTGTCGAAGACCTGCAGCGTGTCATGAGCACGGGCCCGCTCCCGGGTCTTCTCCCAGCGATCGCGCACCCCGGCGCTCAGCAACGGGGCGAACTGCTGCTGCAGCTCGTCCGCGTCGAAGCGGGTGTACCAGACCTCGAGATTGCCCAGCCCCGCGAAGCTCCGCATGCGCTCGCGGTAGGACTGCACCGCCGCCCGCACCACCGACGCCCGCTCCTTGCTGCTGAAGCCGTTCGCCCGGCCCGCGATGACGAAGCTGGCCGACAGCCGTTTGACGTCCCATTCCCACGGTCCGGGCAGCGTCTCGTCGAAGTCGTTGATGTCGAACATCAGCCGGCGTTCCGGCGAGGCCAGCAACCGGAAGTTCAGCATGTGAGCGTCCCCGCAGCACTGCACCCTGAACCCGCTGCGCGGCGTCTCCGCGAGGTCAGCGGCCATGATGGAGGCAGCCCCACGGTAGAAGCGGAACGGCGCCTCGCTCATCCTTCCGTAGCGGATCGGCACGAGTTCCGGCACCCGCGTCGCGGACTGCTTCTCGATGATCTCCACCGGGTCCGTGCGCTTCGGCGGAGGTGTGAACTCGGCGTGGCTGGAGCGGGGCACGTCGGCGCGTGCGGCCTTGCCGCGGGCGACCCGATCCTGCGGGGTGAGGTGCCGCGTGTCGGCGCCGGAGAGATGGTTGTCTGTCATTGCGGACGCTCCACGATGTGGTGGCCGACGCGGAGGGCGTCGGCGCTGCCGTCAGGAACGGATCGACTGTTCCGATGCTCGGGACGAAGCTCGCGCCGACGGTACGGAGGTTCGCCGAGGTCGTGGGCCTTGCCATTGACGTCGAGTGCGGAACCGGCCGGATCGCTGTCACAGCGGACGGTGCTACTCCGGCCCCGCCGAATGGGATATGCGCATCCACTTACAACCTAACCCCGAACGGTGCTCCGGACGACTGGGACCCCCTGGCCGTCGCACACCCAGGGAGCCAGATCCTGCGGTCCGCGTCGTCCAGGCATGGCCGCCAGCCCTCTTGTTGACGATGTGCACCCGATCGCGTATGGCGTCCTGAGCCGTCGGCCGGGATGCGAGGCGGGTCCCCCGTTGGATCAGGGCACGATCTTTCTCAGGGTGCGGGCGTGATGTGCTCGGGCGCATGGTCGGGATGTAACCGGTAGTGATGGCCTCGGAAGTCTGAAACAGGATCAACCGGTCGAGGCCGGCAGCCGGAATCGGTCATCGCATCCGTTGGATCGGCGGGATACGGTAGCTGCCGGCTTGGACCATGAGCTGGTTCTCGGCGCGTCCGTCGAGCATCGCCTGCTCGGGCTGGTATACGCGGACGGTTACGTTGAACGGGCCACTGGGCGGACACGGCAGCCAGTTCGCCTCCCGGCCCGGGCCCGGCGATCGAGCCTGGATGTACACGTCAAATGATCCGTCCGGGTTGTATTGCACCGGAGTCCCGGAGGTAATCCCGTAGCGCTCGACGGGGTTTCGCACGTAGAAGTTCTCCCGGTACACCGAAATCGACCAGACATCGCTGTGGGAGGGAAACAGGCCGCCCTTGTCGAAGTGAATCCTGTAGTCGCAGGCACCGTCCAGTGGCCTTCCGTCGCCGTCGACGAAGGCGCTCGGATAGATCGCGTCCTCCGACCACAGTGCGCCCAAGCCGACGAAAGCGACAAAGGCACGGGTGTCGTAGTCCGTGCCGTACCTGCCCAAGTTCAGCGGCAGGAGCCAGCCGTTGACCGTCTTCATCTGGTACGGGGCTGATTCGAGCAGCCCCCAAATCTTCTTGGCCGCCCTGCTCAACCCTCTCGCCGTGGCCGGATCCACCTGGTCGGCATCGAATTCCTTCTGCGATTCCAGGCCGATCCACCGGAGTTTTCTGCGCATCGGCCCGTCCTCTTTCCGGGGCGGGTTGTCTTTCAGGGCAGCGGCCAGGCGCTGGAAGAATGCGGGACCATCCATGAGCCGGACCTGGTCGAACGGAACGGCCGTGGTGTCCACCTCAGGATCGACCGGAGATTCGGGCGCGGGCGCGTACTCGTCTCCCCACGCACTGAGCGGGGCGATCTTCAGCGCGTCCTGCAGGGCGTGCACCTCGGGAAACTCGCGCGCATCGGTCGCCGCGATCTGTGCCAGGATCCACGCGTAGCGCGTGTCGCAGCGGTAGGTCGCGTCGATGTCCGGCGGTGCCGTGCCCTGCCAGTTCGGTCCGGTGATCAGACAACGCCCCGACTGCTCGCCGGTGGTGCGCGTGCCGAGGGAGGCGAAGTTGTCGGTCCACATGTCCATGATCTGGGCGACCAGGTAGTGCCCCTGTGGCGCCGGATGCGAGAAGACCAGTGGCTCCGCGTCAAGATCGAGGAATGCGGTTGCCCACAGGGAACTTCGGCTGATCCGCACCACGTTCTTGAAATCCGGGTCGACAAAATCGCGCATGCGATGGAATTGGTTGACCGGTGCGCTGTATTCCCCCGGACGCGACGCCGCGGTCATCACCTGCCTGGTGACGTCCATCATGACCAGAGGGAAACCGTAGGCGTACGCGTACATGCCAAGGAAGTACGCCGCCTGTTCCCGCGCCCAGCCCTCTGCCCGTCTGCCGCCTCGCCCGGCTGCGCGAATCGCGGCCCTGGCGGCGTCCTTGACAACCATTCTCAACCCACTTCCGCTCCGCCTCGGCGAGTGCGCCTCTAAACGCCCGCACAAGGTGACCTTCGGTCTCGCCGCCGACCTTGTTCGCGGCACGACTCACAGCAGGCTCGACTTCGTCGGCGGCCTGGCGCGGGAAAGGACGAACAAGTCGGCGTCATCAGCCAGGGCAGTGGCGGACATCTGCTCCCCGAGCTTGCCGGCGGTCTTGTGGCGCGTCAGCCTGCCGGCCCCGGCGCCGATCGCCGTCGTGGCCGACAACGGCGGTGCGAACAGCCCGACTACGACGAGTGGACTCCATTTCCAGACTGACACGGTGGGAGCCGGGCCGCACCTCCGGCATGCCCGCCCGGCAACCACAGTTCGGCCCCGCCGTCCATCTCCACCACATGCAGTTTCGTCGCCGTTGAGCTGATCCGAAAGACGAGCGACATATCCGCTCTGCCGATGTTGGTGCCGACGTCGATGCCGGAGACCCGGGACCTGCCCCTCCTGCAGGGCGCAGTCCTCAAGTGAGGAGATGTCACAGTGGCGATTCTTCAGGCGGTTGTCCGGTTCGGCGAAAGGCGGTGCGGCCTCGGGTGATCGGGGTCAAGCGGAGTCTTCCGAGCCCGGTGGCTCGCCGGAGCTGGCTGGCCGGGCCTCTTCCGCGACCCGGACAGCACCGAGGAGGATTCGCGCGACTACTCCCACCAGAATCACGTCGACCAGCATCTGCACCATGGTCAGAACCCGTGCCGTCCCGGTGACCGGGGTGATGTCCCCGAAGCCGACCGTGGCGAACACCGTGACGGTGAAATACAAGGCGTCAGTGCGCCCCAACGTCTCAGAGAAGGGGTCGGCCTGGTTCTTGGACAGCAGCACATATGCTGCGGAAAAGATGATCAGGAAGATCGGTCCGGCGGTGGCCAGGGTCTCGATGGCGCGTAGCCGGGGATAGACGGATCTCGTAATGGTCCGGATCTGCCAGGCAACCATGCCCGCGAAAAGCGCAAGGCTTACGGCCAGCGCGATCGCTGTGCCGATGCCGAGCCCCTGGTCCAGCGGCACCAGGTAATAGACCACTACCAACAGGACCACAGTCACCGAGGATCGGGCCACCGAGAGCAACAGTCGACGGCGCGGCACGTGGAGGCACTCGGCCTGCCGGGGTTCTTTCATGTCGTCACCATGGGCGCACGTGCGTCGTGCTCACGCAGATTTCGGGACCAGCTGGACGGGCTCGGGCTTCGCGTCCGCAGAGCCGCTTTCACTATCACGGCTGGAGACTTCGGAAACGCTCTGGACGCCGTCCCACGCGCCTCATACAACCCTTTTGGCGGTGCCTTACGCGTGGCGGGCATGCGGCACAGCTCCGAGTGAATCTGTGCCGCCTGTACAGCAGAGAGATACAGCAACCCCCAGCGCCGTCCCTGTCCAGCAGCGTCCGCGGACGGCCGTTGCCCCACCGGGATGACCGCTGTAAGCGACGGTCGAATTGTGGCTCGGCCAAGATTTTCCGTGAAGCCGCCCAGGGAGCCGTCTGCTCGTGACCCGACGACCGGCCCGGCCGGGCGCAGAACTCTGGCCGGGCCGGAAACGGGCCTGCGGACCTTCCTCTCGCGCGCACGGCGAGCTCGGCATGGACGACACGAATCCGAGTCCGACGAGACACGGCACCGACTACGGCAGGGGCCGGGTCGGCGGCAGAGACCAGGGGAAGGACAACAGCCCACGCAGGCCGATGTCCGCGAGCACCCGCAACGGATCGGCGCGCCTCCCACGTCTCCAGCGTGCTCTCACCACTCGGCTCCTCCGTAGAGCGGAATGACTCTGATGCTTACCTCCAGCCGCGGCGTGATTCTGACTCCGGAGCACGCGGGTCACAGGCGGAGGATGACCAGCGCCGTGTCGTCGGTGTTGCCGGTGGGTGGGAGGAGGTCGGCCAGGAGGGCGTCGGCCAGGGCTTCAGGGCCGGCTTTCCCGTGGCGGACGAGGGAGTCGGAGAGGCGGGCCAGGCCGGTGTCGATATCCTCGTGACGGCGTTCGATCAGGCCGTCGGTGTAGAGGACCAGGGTGGAGCCCTCGGCGAAGGCCGTACGGGCCTCCGGCCGCGGTACGTGTTCGGGGCGCGCGCCGAGAGGCGGGTCGGTCGCCTGGTCGAGGAAGGTCACGGTGCCGTCGGGGTGGAGCAGGACGGGCGGTGGATGGCCCGCGCTGCTGTACGTGAGGGTGTGAGTGCCCCAGTCGATGAAGATCTTCACCACGGTGGTCGACTCGGCACCGTCGACATGGCGGGCATACAGTCCGAGGGCCTCCAGGGCCCGGGCCGGGCCGTCGGCGACACGGGCAGCCGCGCTCAGCCCGCTGCGCAGCTGCCCCATGATGCAGGCTGCTTCCAGGCCATGGCCGACGACGTCGCCGACAGCGACCGCGATGCGGTCATCCGGCAGGTCGACCAGGTCATACCAGTCACCGCACACATTCAGCGTGCCCACAGCGGGCCGGTAGCGGACGGCTGCTCGGTGGTGCCCGACCGGCGTGGGGGCGGGCAGCATGGCCGCCTGCAGGGCCAGGGCTACCTCGCGGTCACGCGCTTGAGCCCGGCGCAGGCGTTCGTTGACTTCCTGCAGTTCACGGGAGCGGGTGTAGAGCTCGGCCTCCAGTACGCGGGCCCGGCTGCTGTCGCTGCCTGTGCCGCCGCGGGCGCGGATGAGTTCGGTGACCTCCTCCACCCGGTGCACGATCAGCACCACGTTCCCGTCCGAGTCCAGCACGGGTGCGTTGACCGGGCTCCAGAAGTGCTCCACCCAGTGGCCAGGCCGCTCGGGATCCTCGATGTCGTAGCGCAGTAGCGCCATCGTGTCGCGCTCGCCGGTGGCCACCACACGCAATATCGACGCCTGGGTCTCCCGCATGCCGGCCGCGGCCGGGTCGTTGGGGTTCTCGGGGAACACGTCGAAGATGTAACGGCCCAGCAGCTGCTCGCGGGTGCGCCCGGCCAGCCGGAGGAAGTCTTCGTTGGCGTCGGCGTACTCCAGGTCAGGAGTGAGCAGAGCCACCATGCCCGGCAGGGCGTGGAAGACCGCAGCGTAGTCGATCCGCGGATTCCTCATGTGCTGCCCGCCTCGGCGCCGACCGTCACTTCACTGATGCTCCACGATAGGAGCGACGCGCCATGGAACCGGGCCACTGCTCCCCGCGGGCCCGGCAGTCACCTGGGCGGCCCCGTCATGAAGGTGCGGTGCCCGTGTCTGTGCCGCTTTCCGAGAGAGGTCGGTGCGGCGGACTTCCCGGGGCCGGTGCTGGCGGGGAGTCATCTGTGCCCCATGAAGGACACCACGGCCGACGCTGGCCGGCCCGGCCGATGAAGTGGCACTGGCCGCCCTACAGCCTCCGAACACGACCAGCAGCGCAAGGCAGATATCGGTAACTTCACGCGCTCCGAGCGCGCGCAGCGGGACAACGATGAGCCTGCGGAGAGAACCAAGTAATCGCCAGGGCGCGCGACATGCTGAAGGCAGCCGGCCTGCATGGGCGCAAGTACGCCATCGACGCCATTCCGGCGGCTGTGGCCGGGCGGGAAGCCGTGCAGGGAGCTCGCCGTTCTTCACCTCCGACACCGACGACATGAATCAACTCTTCGCGGGACGCTCCGTGCGACTGACGAGGCGCCGCCCGCACCTCACTCCGGCCACTCGCAAGCGCTCCGAACAACCATGCCTTCGTCGGACGGCCTCCAACACACGTATTCAGCACACACGGGAACGGGAGGCACCGTGAACACGTGAGAACTACGGAGGAGTGTTTTCCCAAGCCAGACACCCCAAGGGCCACGTTTCCGTAGGTCAAAGCCCCACTCAGGGAAAACTCCTAAAGCGGGTGTCGCAGGTTCGAATCCTGCCGAGGGTTCGAACCTGCGCGGCGCAAGCAGTTCAGAAAAGCGTGCTCCACGTCAGCCGACACGCGTCTTCGGCAGCTGTGCCGACATGGTCACCACGAGCGAGTCTCCGCGCGTCACAGCGGGTACGGCCTGACAGCCCTTGTCATCGGCTCCCGCCGGGGGCGCCAACCTGCGCAGTTCTGTCGGCATTTGAGCGCCGCATCGCAGAACTGCCGCCGACCACTGTGTGTCTGCAGCACTGGTCCTCACCCAAGGCGTCGCTTGCCGTACGCTTTCCGGCGCAACTCACTTCGAACCCGGCCCACCGTGTGCGCCTATTCGATCATGAGGTGTATCAGCGCCCTTGCCATTGCGACGGCTCCCCCGTACAAGATCCGCCAACTGCCTCGACCGATACGCGCCGATACGGAGTTCCTTCCGCAGGGTCTCAACCGAAATGGGGCGCTCATGCAGTTCCCGATGCCTGGTATCCAGTATCTGCGCCCGCGCCAGCAACGGATCCTCCCCCCGCTCCGGACGCTCACCCATCACGAGACCGTTTCTCTCACCCTGGTCTCCGGCCACGCCAACTGGGCGGTGCACCAACAACTCCACCGACAGCAGCAACGCGACCGGAGGCCACCCGGCGACCAGCACCGGCTTCCACTCCAAAGCAGGCGCCGCTGCGATGTTCGCCGCCAGCGAGACCGCGATCCCCAGCAGAAACGCCGACCACACCGCGCCTCGCGCCCGGCGTGTGTGAGGCGCCGTGGGCTTCAGCAGGCCGACCGTGGCCAGGAGCAAGAGCCCGTCCACGGACAGCGGCCACAACGACGCGCTGACCTCATCCGCCCCACCCTGCAGAGCGAACTCCCGCTGGTGAACGTACGAGGCATACGCGGCGACTCCGGCAACGACGAGAGCACACAGAGGCCGGATCCACGCGTCCAGATCGAGACCCCGGCTCCCCGCCGCCCCCTCCCGAGGCTCGCTGGCATCACTCATCGAACCCACCACCCGGCACGCTGATCCAGTGCACAACGCGTGCACACTTGCGCGGGAACTCCCGGGAACTCGCAGGTAGAAGCGGGAAGCGCCCGAACACGGGAAAGGGCCCTGACCAGGCCATAAGACCAGGTCAGAGCACTGCTGGCAGACGAGTTGGGCTGTACGCCGAGTACATCCGTGAGAAGCGTGCCGAGTTCGGAGCGATCGTGGTCGACGTCGGCGGCGGCAGCGCGAAGCTGTTCCACGAGGCTGTTACCGAGGCGAACCGGCTGATCGTGCCGGTCGCCCCCACCAAGATCGAGCGCCGCAAGCTCGTGGCCACCTTCGACGAGGCCGAGCGCGCCGCCGCCCGCAACGAGCGCGACGTCACCGCCCACGTAGTCCTCGTCAAGGTCGGCGACCGCACCAGCCTGCCCCGCAACGCAAAGGACAAGCTGCTGGAGCCCGAGAAGGGCGAAGGCATCGGCCCGGACCGCGACGAGCCGCTCCCGCTCGCCGAGACCGTCATCCACTCCTGGGTGCACTACATGGAGGCCTTCGGCGAGATCCCGACCGAACTGAGCGAGTACGCCGAACTGATGAAGGAGCTCACGGCATGAGCACCGTATGAAGCCCCCGGCCCGCCGCACCGGTCGCACCCTCGGAGGGGCCAAGAAGGCGGCCCCGCCGCACCCTCCCCCGGCCGCCGAGCTCACCCCCGAGCAGTACGCCGCCGAACAGGCCGCCCCCGAGGCTGCTATGTCGTGTCAAGCGGCTTGAGCGAGTTCTTCGACGTTTCCAAGTCGGTTTCGGTCGACGCGCTCAAGGATCTTGAAGATCTGGCGGCAGACCACCCGCTTGAGGCACCGCTGCGCGTCACGGGAGGTCTTCCCTTCGGCGATCTTGCGTGCGACGTACGTCTTCGTAGGGGGATCGAGCCGCATCCGGATCAAGGTGATCGTGTGCATGGCCCGGTTGAGCTGCCGGTCGCCGCTACGGTTGAGACGGTGACGGTTGGTCAGCCCGGACGAGGCAGGGATCGGCGAGACACCGGCGAAGGAGGCGAAGGCGGCCTCCGACCGGAATCGTCCCTGATGAGACCAGCTGACCAAGATTTGGGCGGCGGTGATCGGTCCGACTCCGAGCAGGTCGAGAAGCTCGGGAGCCTGCTGCCGCACCAAGGTGAGGATCTCGTTCTCGAGCTCCTTGGCCTCGGCCTGCAGGGCCTGGACGCGCTGGGCCGTGGACCGCATGGCCCGCACCGTCATTCGGTGCTCGAGGTCCTGGGACGGGCGGTCGCGGAACTGAGGGCAGTAGGCGACCTGGGCGGGGCGCTTGAGCTTCCGCAGCTCGGCACGGAGGTCGTCCGGCGCGGAGACGATCAAGGCTTTGAGCTGGTTGATCGCGGCGGTGGAAGCGAGGACCGCGCCGTGACGGGTGGCAAGCAGCACCCGCAGTGCCTCGCGTTCGCCGCGAAGGCGGGGCTGGATCAGATGCTCGGTGGCCAGGGCCTCTTTGGCAGCCCGGATGGCGTCGAGCATGTCGGTCTTGCGGCCTCCGCGGTTGGCGGCTCGTTTCGGGCGGCAGACCTCGACGACCTGCTCGCCGGCCTGGTCCAGGAATACCGCGAGGCCGGCGCCGTAGCTGCCGATACCTTCCAGGGCCCAACAGCGGCGGCCGGAAACCTGCTGGCGGGCGAAGTCCAGCAGTCGCCGGTAGCCGCGGGCGTTGGCCGGGGAATCGGTGCTGGCCAGGACAGCCCCGATGGGGCTGACGGCGGCTGCGGCGAGAGTGTCGCGGTGGGTGTCGACGCCGATGACGCCATCGACTTGTTCTGCGAGCATGGTCATGCGGTTGCTCTCCTCCGGACGGACGACCGTGACGGCGTCGGCCTGGGTGGAGTCACCACGTGGCGGAACTGTGATGAGTCACGCCGGAAGGCGGACAAGCTGCTGATCAAGCCAACGGGTGGGCCGGGCCGACGCCCGGATCCGGCAGACATCTCGGGGGAACGGCAGTCCCTGACGGGACGCCAGTTATGTTGCGAGTCATGCCGGATCACGAGCGCCGAGCCTGGCAGCAACCCATCCCGGGCCGCAGAAGAACTCTCACAGTTATGTTCTTCGCGGTCCTGCAAGAGGACCGCTGGCCTCCGGGCCCGGCATGACTGTTCCCCCCTGTCGAAGGGATGACCTGGGGGGTGGTGTCACCGGGCCCGGAAGGTGCCGTCGGAGACGCTGATCAGAGGCCCGGCCACCGTCCGGTCCGGCGCAATGCCGGACAGCCCCCCAGGGCGGAGGCCGTCCCCCTGCCAGCGAACCGCAGGTGCAGCCCGCACCTTCCGCCGTTCCCGCCGAGGCATCGGCACGGGGCCGGACCGAGACGGCGCCGGAAGTGGCGGAGCCCTCCACCCAGCCGACCGTTGAGGTCACGCGGAGCGGCCCCGTGCCGGAGCCAGACGCCAGTCAGCTGGGCGTCGCCGCCTCGGAGACGAGGGATGGAATCCGCTGGGGAACCAATGGAGACGCGGGTGCCGCGTGTGCTCCCGCTCCCGAGCCCGCAGCACATGCGGTCCAGCCCACGCAGCCGACCGAGCCCGTTCCGCAGCACGGCCCGTCCGCGGCTCCTGGCGCAGCCCCGGCCGCTGAGGTGGCGCTTCGCCCGGTAGCTCCTCCGGCGGCAGGCGGCAACGGGTTTCCGGTGAAGACCGATGTTCCACGGGCTCACCAGGAACAGGACGTGCAATCGCAGGTAGCGCCCAGCGAAGGGACACCGTGGGCTCAGGGATCCGGCCGTCCCAAGGACATTCCTGAGGCCGCCGTCGTTCTCAACCAGCGCATCATCGCCCGCGAGAGCCTCGACTCGTCGGTCCCCGCTGCACTGAAGCTGAAGAAGCGGATCAAACGCTTCGCACTGGACAACGAACTCGATCACCTGCCGATCGGCGACATCGTCTCCGTCGCGTTGGACGAGTGGCTCACCGATCGCGGTTTCTGAGCCCGACTGCAGTGCACGCCCGCCTTCCAGCGGGCTTAAATGACGACGCTGCAGGCTTCACTTCATGTTGCGGACTGGCCGGTCGCACACCCCCGAAGGGCGCTTGTCACTCCACTTCGACGCCACCATTTCGAGTGACGCCGGGAGTCAGCTACCGGGGACCCTGGCGTCTCCCCGGACCGGACTTCCACCGGCTGGCTATCCCGAGCTTGACGCCCGGTTACATCGTTCACATCCCTTCTGAACTGGGAAGACGTCCGGACTGCTGGACGTACGCTTGTTCTTTAAAGTCTGCCTCGAACGATGCTCTGAGGATGCCTGTAGAAGGTGCCCCACGCGGCAGACCCTCGGACAGGATGGACGGGTGATCGACTACGACGACGAGGCCCGGAACTACGACGCGTCCCGAAGCGGTGAACCGAGAGCTCTGGCCGCGGCAGACGCGGTGGAACTGCTGCTGCCTCAAGGACCTTGCTCGATCCTGGACATCGCATGCGGCACGGGCATCGTGACCAGAAGGCTGCTGAGTTCGGAGCGGGTGGTGGTGGGCGTCGACCGTTCGCCCGGGATGCTGAGCCTTGCCGGGCAGCGAATTCCGGGAGGTGTCGTGCGCGGCGATGCCACGGGGCTGCCCTTCGTGTCGGACGGGGTAGACGCCGTCGTGATCGTGTGGTTGCTGCATCTGCTGCCGGACCCCGAATCGGTGTTGGCCGAGGCGGCCAGGGTGTTGCGGCCCGGCGGGGTGCTGATCACCACCGTCGACAAGGACGACGCATACTTCGTCGAGGACAGTGACATCGCCCAGGTCACGGCGGATCTGCGGTACCAGTACGCACCCCGGGTGTCCGACGGTTCCGCACGGGTGCTCGGTTGGGCTGCGGAGCGGGAGTTGGGTCTTGCAGGGCAGACCGTGTTCCCCGGAACAGGGCAGGGCCGCAGCCCGCGCAAGTGGCGGGAGGTGATCGAGGCGGGCCACATCCCCTGGTGCTCGCACGCGACCGCAGGCCAGGTGACCGACGTGCGCCGACGGCTCGCTGAGCTTCCGGACCAGGACGCGGCACGCCCGGATCCGCTGTACCGGCTCATCGCATTGAAGGCGTGACGTTGCATCGGCTGAGCTGTTCTTTGGGCTTCGGTCTCGAATGATGCCCCGAACATGATCGCTCGTTCGAGGATTCCGGGGACCTGAGCACGGCCTCCGTCTGATCCTGTGCTCCGACCAAGGAGGCACTTGACCAGCACGAAGACCGTTGGGGGGAATGAGTCTGCTGCATCACGGTGTCCAGCGGGAAGCGTTCGCGGTGGCGTCACACTTCCGGGACGACTTCTTCGACTGCCTGACCGTGCGCGGGAACACGCTGTTCGAACTGACCGACGCGTTGCTTTGCGCGGACGGGCCGGTGACCACACCGGTGGACCTCACGCTGACGGCCAAGCACCGGCGCGGGCACGGCGCCATGTACGACGCGCTGAACAGCGGGAACGTCGATGTGCCGCGGCTGCGGCAGGTGCTGGCCGGGCTGCCGCAGCCCGAGGCCGCCGACGGGCGCCTAGTCCTCGCGGTGGACGTCACCCACTGGCTCCGCCCGGACGCACCGACCAGTCCCGACCGCTTGTTCTGTCACGTCTATGGCCGTAGCGGACGCTCATCGGACCAGTTCGTGCCTGGCTGGCCCTACTCGTTCGTCGCCGCCCTCGAGTCGGGCCGGACCTCGTGGTGCCAGATCCTGGACGCGCTGCGGCTGGGGCCGGCCGACGACATCGACATGGGCCGTTGGAAGACGGGCGACCGCGACATCCTGATCGTCTTCGACGCCGGCTACGAAGCTCCGCGCATGGCCTACCTGGGAAGGGCTGCCCGTGGAGGACCTCGGGCGGATGCGCACGGACCGCGTGATGCGCAAGCCGGTCCCGGTGCCCTGGATCTCACCGCCACAGGGCGGACGCCCGCCGAAGCACGGCAAGGAGTTCCGCTTCGTCAAACCGGAGACGTGGGGTGAGCCTGACGCGGCGACCGTGCAGGTCACCGACCGCTACGGCAACGCTCGCGCGATGGCCTGGGACCGCATCCATCCTCGTCTGACCACCCGCTCCGCGTGGATCGACCACACCGGCGAACTCCCCGTCATCGAGGGCACGTTGATCCGCCTGGAGGTCGAGCGCCTGCCCGGCGGCCACGATCCACTCCCCGCCTGGCTATGGACGTCGGCCACCAACCTGACAGGCGACGACGTCGACCTGCGCGGGCAGGCGTTCCTGCGCAGATTCGACCTGGAACACACCTTCCGGATCAAGCAGACGCTCGGCTGGACCCGCCCCAGGCTCCGCACGCCCGAGGCGGCAGACCGGTGGAGCTGGCTGGTCGTCGCCGCCCACACCCAACTCCGTCTCGCCCGGCCGCTGGCATCGGACCTCCGCCGCCCCTGGGAGAAGCCGGCCGAGCCCGGCCGGCTAACCCCCGCCCGGGTTCGCCGGGGGTTCAGGAACCTCCGCCCGAGCTTGCCGTGTCCGGCCCGTGCACCGAAACCCAACCGGCCCGGTCCCGGCAGGCCGGCACCGGCAGCAAAGGCCGCACAACCACCCACTCCGCGTCCGACATGTCGGAGGGATACCGGCGTTCCCGGTCCGGATGGTCGGCCGCGTTGCCGTACCCATGCGCGAGGCAGCCACACGATGGAGCAGCCGAGTTGGACTGGACGGGTTCGGACACGTACAACAACGACACTAGGGCCTCCCGGCGCTGCTCGGTTAGATTCGCATCCCCGAGCTACCGAGAAGCCCTGTCTTCATGCGCGCACAACAGGAAGAACACCCCGGCGGGAAACAGTGTTCATGGTGGGCGGCCTGGTGGTCATCGTCCTCATCAACTCCTGGTGGTCCAGCAGGTGCGACTCGTCGATCACGACCGCGGTGCGTCCACGTTCGTCGACCTCCGCGGCCAGCGGCGGACGCCTGAACTGACGGGCATTCACCTCGCGCGGTTCCTACTGGACCCGTGCGAGGTACCGGTGGAGGTCACGGATTAGCTGGCGGGTCGGCTGGAGATCGCCGACGCCGAAGCATCACTTGCTGGAACTGGAGCTGGCGGCCGCCGCCGAAGTCCGGCAGACGGCGGCGCAGCCGCTGACTGGGGAACGGCTCACTGGATCAGCTCGATGTGCGGATGGTCCGGGGATACCGGGCAGACGTGCAGCTGCAGATCGTAGCCTCGGGCGAGGTCGAGCATGGTCGGGTTGTGCGGTTCGGGATGGGTGGTGGATGACAGAGAGCGGGCTCGGTCCTCGTCGGGAATCCAGTCGGGATAGTTGGAGTTCCATTCGCCCGAGGCGATGGTCAGCAGCGGATCCATCTCGGTGCCGCATGAGGGGCAGAGCCGGGGTAGGGGATCGGTGAGGCCCCAACGGGTCCATCCACCGACCTTCCAGCCGGGAGCGACGGACATCCTGCCCGTGTAGAGCTCGTTGTAGAAATCCTTCGAGTAGGGCGTGTCAGAGCTGTCCAGCGGGTACGGCGTGTTGTCAAAGCTGTCCAGAGCGGCGCCGGCCGTCTGCCACCTGCGCCAGTCCTCCAGCTGCCGCTGGAGCTCCTTGCCCAGTTCCATGATGTTGGGGTATTCGGTGATCTGTTCCGGCGCGAGCAGGCACGGCTCCGGCAGGTAGCCGGGGAACTGGATCGCGGGCGGTTCGGGGGGTGTGTCGAGGATGTCGGTGACTGTGGCGGCGGACCGCCAGAACAGCGTGGTCTCGGGCTGCGCGGGGTGGTCGAAGGGGCACCACAGCACTTGGAGCAGATCTGCCTCGGCCTGCTTGGGCGGGCGCAGCAAGGGGACGTCGCGTACGTACAACTGGGCCACGGGCAGCATGGCGATCGGGCCCTCGGGCCACGGACGGCCGGCCTTGATCCGCTCCTCGATCGCCAGCTCCTCGGGCGTGTACCGGGTCCCCGGGGGATCGCCGCCCGGCCGGTTCGCCACCGCTGCCCGGATGCGTCGCCGCTGCCGCACGTCCTCGGGCGAGAGGATCTCGTTCCACCCGTCCCACTCGTGCGGTCCCTCGCAGTGCGGCCACGGCTCGTCGGCGGGCCACAGCAGCGGCCCGCCGACGGAGCTGTCGTACGGCGTGGGCGACCCGGGGCGGGGATGCAGCCGGGTCGCCGTGCGTGCCAGCGGGGCCAGTTGCGGGGCGACCGCGGTGACGTCGACCAGCCGCGGCGGGGTGGTACGGATACGGAGTGCGGCGGCAATGCTCATTGCCCGCTCGGCGCACACCGACCGGATCTCGTCCAGCAGCTCGGGGTAGTGCTCGCCGTACGTGTTCAGCGCATGCCACACCGCGTCCAGTGCTGCTATGAGCGGGGCGGGCTTGGCGGCGGCGAGCACGGCGGGAAGAGCGAAGTGCGGCTGTGAGATCCGTCCCGGGGTGCGCGGCGTAACGGCAAGGGGCACCACGACGACCTTGCGTCCTGTGTCCGCGAACGGCGGCGGGACGTACGGCGGCCACTCCGGAGGTATCGCTTCGAGCACCGTCCTGTCCGGTACACGAGGGTCGGAGCGCAGGGCCTCCCACATCCGGGCCGGGTCGTCGAACGGCGGCGGCAGTGGGCGTCCCTCTGCCGACTCCGAGAGCGCCTGGGCGACCCACGGCACATCGGTCAGGCCCGCAGCCTCGCAGGCCCGCCGCGCGGCCAGCAGTGCCACTGCACGCTGGACCTCGGGACCCACGACGTCGAGGGCGTGCACCAGGTCGCTGTCGAAGCGGAGCAGACCGAGGACGTTGCTCTCGCGGGCACCGCGCAGCCTCTCGCTCGGCAGCCGCCCGCCCCACTCCCACTCCTCGTGGTGCAGGCGGCGCCCCTCGGCGGCTTGTTCGGCCCGCTCCTCGGCCGCCCGTTGGAACACCTGGCGAGTCAGGCGTTCGGCCTCGGCGAGCTGCTCGGGCGTACGCGCCGTCTGGCGCACGTTCCAGTGCAGGTCCCCGGCCATCCGCGAGGTGTGGCGGATCACCTCGTCCGGGCGGGGTGGGGCAGGCCAGAACTGCAGGAGGTAGCTGTCCGCCCGGGACTCCCCAGCCACTCTGGTGGAGAGTTCCCGTCCCTCGTCCATCCCCCGGGCGCAGTACCGGACCCGGTAGTCGGTTCGGGCGAGACCCAGGTCCCACGCGGCCTCGCCGTCCCCCTGCACCAAACTTGTGCGTTCCGACTCGGGGCGGAAGGACACCTCCATCACGTCATCCCAGACCGGGTCCAGCACAGGGTCTGCGTCGTGGACTTCCACGACAAAGCCGACGTCGCCCGCGTACAGCCCGGTGGACAGGACGATCACACCTGGGACCGCAGCCCCGCACAATCCGCCGATCTGGTACGCGAGCGCCTTGGCGAGGTCAGGTCTGGCGCTGTCCGGATCGCTCTCGACGTAGATCTGACGATCGTGAACACGCACCTCGCCTGCGACCGGCCTACGCACAGCACTCCCCTCGTCGAGGACGGCCTCAAAGCCCCTGTCGGGCAGGCCGTCACGTGCCCCGCATCATGCCGCAGGCCACTGACAACACGGCCGACGACGCCGCGAGGCCGACGGTGACATCGATGATGCGGCCACTGACGCAAGAGGGTGTCGGTCACGATGTGCCGTTTGCGGCCCGGCACCTTCTTGCCGCCGTCGTAACCGCGTGAGGCTGCCGACACCGTCGCGGCGGCCCGCACCGACTGCGCGTCGATGCCCCCGCCGTGGGCCCTGCCTCGCGGCCCTCCCGTTCACGGACTTCCCGCGCAGCCGGTCGTGGAAGTCTGTGATCAGCCCGCGCTCGCGCCAGCGGCGGAAGAAGGCGCGGACCCGACCCCAGCCGGGAAAGTCCGCGGGGATCGCCCGCCACGAGATCCCGCCCGTGACCAGGTGACGGATCACGTCCAGCAGCTGCCGGTGACAGTACCCTCGGGCGATCCGCCCCTCCCCAAAGCCAGGCCGGCACCGGCAGCAGAGGCCGGACTGCCGCCCATTCCGCGTCCGACATTGTCGGAGGGATACCGGCGTTCCCGGTCCCGGTGGCCGACCGCGTTGCCGTACGCGTGCGCGAGGTGATCACACGATCGTGCAGCCGCGTTGGACGGGAGGCGTTCGGAGGCGCACAACAACGACATCAGGGCCTCCCGGCACTGCTCGGTTGGATTCACATCCTCGAGCTACCGAGAGGCCCCGTCTTCATACGCGTACGACGGGAAGATCGCCCCGGTGAAAAACCTGTTCGACCCACGCGTTCCATGATCGGTTCAGATACGGCTTCTAGCCCCAGCGCGCTGTCGAGCAGCCATTGCTGTGCGGGCGTCAGTTTGTCCCACCCGGTCCGTTGAGCGGCGATCCACGCCCCCAGGTCCTCGCCTTGAACGATCATTTCGCGCGCGCCCCGGGAGCGCACCGCCGCTCAGCACATGGGCCAGAGCAAGACGGAAGGAGCCCTGCCAGCCGATGTCCCACGCGGTCGGGCACCATCCCGGGTCGATCGCCTCCAGCGCTTCCAGACGGCTTTCCGGGAGCTCCCCGGCATGGAGGGCACTGGCTCGCCCGCTGCCCGCGGTTCGGTGTTCTGGAGGGTCTTACGGGCCGCTGCCCTGAGGTTCTTGCACCAGGTCCCAATGGGATAGTTCTCCCACACGGCCGTGGCCGGCGGCAGCAGATGGGAATGCGCGGCCGCGTACGAGCGAGCCACGGACAACCCCTCCTCCCACGCGGTGTCCTGGTGGGACCACACCATGCCCAGCGTCTCCAGTTCGGCCACGCGTTCCGGCTCGAGTGCTCCGGCCGCGTAATTGCATACCTGACCATCCGGGAGGGCGAGGACGAGCAGGGCCGGTACTGGGAAGTCGGCGTGATCGGCCACGGAGAGGGCAGCGTCGACCTCGCCGAGCGCGTCGTGAGCGAGATCCGCGCCTGGGATGCGACCGGCGGCAACGATGCCCCCGAGCCGGGCTTCCGGATGGCCGTCGCGGACTCGCGTGACCGGCTGACGGCTGACGACGCCCGCTTCCTCGTCGACAAGCCCTACAGCCGACTCGTCCCCTACAGCCGACTCGTCATCGACTGGGCGCGCAAGGGCTGAGCCGATGCTCCCCGCGATAGCCAGCCGCATCCCACTGGTCCGCCGCACCAAGGCGCCCGCGCTCCCCTTGGAAGAGCGCATCAACCCTGCACCACCCCGTCGCCGCGTCCGCCCTGAACGACGGGGCGACAGACGCGCTCAACGCGGTGATCGCCGCGGCCGGACTGGGATCCGGCGTCCTGTCCGCCCACCACCATGAGGCTCTGACGGGCGCGGTCGGCCACGCCGAGACAGAACTGGAAAGGCTGCTGCAGGCCGAACCAGATCCCAGCTAAGAGGGGACGACCCGGGATGCCCCGCCGTGCTGCCCACGCTGTTTGGCGGTGTCGGCGTTTCGGCCATTTCCTGCCCGCAGCCGCTCCAAGCCAGACCAGGGATCCCGCGCCCGCGGGGTTCCCTGACGCAGGAAAGCGGGCTCCCCAGCACGACCGAATGACGTGTGTTCGATATCGCAGCCGTGTCGTTAGACCTCACGACTCTGCCGCAGCGACCGTCCTAGGGGGAACGATGACCTCGGCCATTACGCAGGACCAGCCGCCGCAACCGCCAAAGGGGACCACGCCGGACGACGAACCGCAGGAGGCTGGTGTTCGAGAGGAGGAGTACCTCTACCGCGACGAGTCGAGGCTCCAGGCCGGCTCCCTGCTGACCTCCCGCACCATGGCGCGGCGCCTGCCCTCGCTCGTGCGGCGCTCGGTGCAGATGGCCTGGCGCGTGGACCGCGGCGCGACCATCGGCCTGCTGGTGTGCCAGATCGGGACCGGCGTCCTCGCGGCCCTCGGCCTCCTGGCCGTCACGGGCACGATCACCGCGCTGATCTCCTCGGGCGACATCACCGAGCGGCTGTGGGACGCCGCCCCGCAGCTGGCCGTGATCGCCGCCGCCGCCGGCCTGCGCACCCTGCTGGGCATCACCGTCGTCTGGCTGACCGGCCGTCTGCGCCCGGTGCTCGGCCGGGCAGCGGAGCTGACGATGATCGAGGCCGCGCTCGGCGCGGAATTGGCCGCCAACAACAAGCCCGGCTACAACGACGCCTACGACATCGCCGACCGCGGCGCCCAGGTCACCCCCGACCTCGTCGACGAAGCGCAGGACGTCCTCGCGGCCACCGCCACGCTCGCGGCCGGCGCCACCGTCCTGACCGTCCTGCACCCCCTGCTCCTTCCCCTTCTCTTCCTCGCCTGCCTGCCGCAGGCCGCCGCCTACGTCCGCTCCGCACGCGTGATCTACCTCGCCGGGCTGGAGACCTCCGGGCGGCGCCGGATGCTGGGCAAGCTGCGCTGGCACATGGCCTATCAGGAGTCCAGTGAGGAGATGCGCGCCTGCCTGGCCGGCCCTTTTCTGATCGGCCGGTACCGGCGGCTGGCCGCCTCGGTCAACGCGGCCGAACGAAAAGCCGCGGACACCGGTGCCTGGATGGGACTGGCCGGAGCAGTGGCCGGCGGGATCGCCTCGACCGCGGTGTGGGCGGCGCTGCTGTGGCTCCTGGCCTCCGGGCGGATGAGCCTGGCGGCCGGCGGCGGCGCCGTCTTCGCTCTCCAGACCGCCACCGGCTCGGTGCGCGGCATCATCAACGGCGGGGCCCGCCTGGTGCGCACCGGCTGGTACGTACAGGACTGGCAGAACTTCCTCGACAACGCCCACGGCCAGGCCATGACCGACTCCCGCGGCACCGCGCCCGTGACCACGGCCCCGGAGCGCTTCGAGGTCCGCGACGTCACCTACCGCTACGACGGCGCCCCCAAGGACAGCTTGAGCAACGTCTCCCTGCATGTGCGACGCGGGGAGATCGTGGCGCTCGTCGGGGAGAACGGCTCCGGCAAGACGACCCTCTCGCGCCTGCTGTGCGGACTGCTGCTGCCCACCGAGGGCGACGTGGCCTGGGACCACGCCTCCACGGCGGACCTGGACCCGTGGGGGTCGTGGAAGCACATCGCGCTGGTCCCGCAGAAGTTCACGTACCTGCCGCTGACGATGCGCGACAACATCACGTTCGGGCAGGGCGACACCAGTGACGCGGCTCTGCTCGCCGCGTGCGAGGCGTCCGGGGCCGCGGAGATGCTGCCGGGCCTCCGCTCCGGCCTGAACACCCTCCTGACCAGTGAGTGGTTCGGCGGACAGCAGCTCTCCGGTGGGCAGTGGCAGCGCCTGGTCCTCACTCGCGCGTTCCACCGGCAGGCGGCGCTGCTGGTGATGGATGAACCCACGGCCGCCCTCGACGCCCGCGCAGAGCACCGGATCTTCGCCGGCCTGCGCGAACTGGCCAAGGACCGCGCCATCCTGCTGATCACGCACCGCCTCACCAACGTGGCCGTCGCCGACCGGATCGTGGTCCTGGACCAAGGCCGGATCGTCCAGGAGGGCACCTACGCCCAGCTCACCCAGGAGCCAGGACTCTTCCGGACCCTGTGGGAGCTGCAGCGCCGGATGAGCGGCGACACCCCCTGATCACCCGGCCCGTGCGAGGCCATGCCGCCGGGGCAGGCCAGAACCGACGCCGAAGCATGGATCAGCTGGGCAGCGACCACCGTCGAGCGCCTCGACCCGCTGAGCTCACCACCCCGGTTGCCCGACGTCCCCGAACCGCGAGCCGACGACCTAAGGCCCTTCCTCGGGCACTGGAGCCCTTACGGACCGACCTATTGAGCGCCCGCTCCGCCAACGTCCGACCCACCGAACTACGGCATGCAGGAACTCGGCCTAGTTTCCTTCGAGTTCCTGCAAAGACAGCCCGCGGGCACGCGCCCTCCACCTGGCACGACTTGCACAATCAGTCAGGTGACATCCCGTCAGGACGAGCGTCATTTCAGCGTCACGAGCGTCATTTCAGCGTCAAGATATCGCCCGTAACGCCCACACCGCACATAATGCGCACGCACATAACCGCAGGTCAGGAGCCCTTTGCGGCCGGTTCGAGGATGGCGACACACTCCATGTGGTGCGTCGTCGGAATCACGTCCCATGAAGCGGGGCGGGAGAAACACCAGGTCAGATGGTGTTTCTCGGCCCTTGGGGCAGACTGTGAGGCGGCCACGGCGTCAAACGAGCGTCACGGCCGAGGCGTGCCAACATCCCCTCGACGGGATTCCGCGAGGTGGGGCCACGTGCACCATCGGCCCTTTCCGAGAGGGCAGCTTCGGGCAGATGAACCCCTACTCGGGAACGCCCACGGTCAAACGTCACCTCGCTCGCCCTGCCTTGGCCATTCGCCCGCAGCAAGTCGAGTGGAGCCCGGGGTCGTGAAGTATGCGTTGATCCGCCGCAGGCGAAAGGTCTGGCATCGCCTGCGGACGGCGGCGGCCCTCAGGGCATCGGGTCACAGGCGGGCGTCGTAAACCGGCGCAGCGACACCTGCTCACAAGACGGCCAGGCGTCGGAACCTGCTGTTGTGGAACACCAGGGGTTCTAGGTCGGGTTCGGCCTTCAGGCCCTGGATCTTCAGCAGGACGATCGTGTGGTCGCCTCCGGGGAACTCAGCGTGCAGCGAGCAGTTCAGCCAGAGACTGGCGCCGTGGATGTACACGCCGCCGTCCTCGTCGGCATCCCAGTCGACTCCCGCGAACCGGTCATCCTCCTTGCCGGCCAACGATCGGCAGATCGCGTCCTGTCCCTGCGCGAGCACGCTCACGCCCACATGGCTCCGCCCGCGCAGTTTCGGCCATGTCGCGGAGGTGTCCTGCACGCAGACCGATATCAGGGCGGGTGACAGGGAGACCGCGGTGAACGTGCTCGCGGCCATGCCCACCGGGGTGCCGGAGTCGAGTGCGCACACTGCTGTCACCCCGGACGGGAAGCAGCCGAAAGCCTGGCGCAGCAGGGCGGGGTTGGTCGGTGTCGCGTTGAGAGGGCTCATCGGGGGCACCCTTCCGGTATCGGGATGTGGAGTGAGGCCGCGCAGCGGCGCGGATCGCACGGGTTCGCGGGACGGGGGCAATGGCGTATGCATTGAGCCGTTCGGTGTCACAGTTGTCGGCTTGATCCGTGCACCGGGGGGGTGGTCGTAAGGCGGCGGCCCTGCCCTCGGCTCGTCGGAGTCCGCTGCCAGGCGTCAGTTCTGTCCCGACAGAACCGCGCCAAGCTGCCGCAGCGCGCCGGTGTTGCCGACCACGTGCTGGGAGACGCACCGGACATCGCGCCAGCGGCGCTGTAGCGGACTGGTGCTGTAGAGGCCTGCGCTGCCCGAGAGGGTCATGATCTCGTTGAGTATCCGGATGCCTTCGTGGTGGATGTGCTGGGTGGTGCCTTTGTAGCTCAGCCACTCGACCGAGGTGGGCGCATCTCCCCCGAGGGCACGGTCCATGACGACGCGTCCGGTCTGCTCCGACAGGGCAGCCAAAGCCGCCGCCCGCAATTGCAGCTCGGCGAACTTCTCCTGGAACACCGGGTCCTCACCGAGTAGGGCCTTGGGGTTGAATGCAGGCCGCTTGGTGGCGGCGATTTCGGCGAGATCGTCGAGTGCACCGTCCAGGGCGCCAAGGATGACGGCGTCGTGCGAGGCCCCGGTGGGTGAATAAGGCAAGTCGTAAAGGGGAGCGGGGATGTTGTTGTCGCCGAACATCGGCCCCGTGTGGTGCTCGGGAACGAAGACGTCGTCCATCGTGAAGTCGGTGCTCTGTGTGGCACGCAGGCCGACCGCGTCCCAGGTGTCGAGGAACGTGACCTGCTCGGGCCGGAACAGCGCGACCCGCATGTCCGGGCGGCCGTCCGGCAGCGGAGGCGCCCCCTCGACCAGGAAACCTCCGAGCATCCAGTCCGGGTTGAACGGGCCGCTCGCCAGCGGCCATCGGCCACTGATCCGGTAACCGCCCTCTACGGGTGTCGCCAGCCCCTTCGGAGCCACCGCTCCTCGGAGCATCAGATCCGCGCCGCCTCCGAACACCTCTCTCTCCAGCGTCTCCCGCGGCAGCGACCGTACGAAGAACCACGCCATCGAAGCGGCCTGGACGGTCCAGCCGGTCGATCCGTCGGCTCGGGCGATCTCCCGCACCACCCGGGCCCCCTCCAGCAGCCCGAGCTGCTCGCCGCCCCACACCCGGGGCAGCGCCATCCGGAACACGCCGGCCTCGCGTAGTGCGGCGACGATCTCCGCCGGAACCGCCCGGGCGTCCTCGCCTTCGGCGGAGCGTGCAGCGATCTCGGGCAGGAGCGCGCGGACGCGGTCGAGCACGCTGTCGCCGGTTTTCCGGTCCGTGGACTGGGCGGGGTCAAGAAGCGTGGTCATCAAGGGTCTCCTAGCTGGACGTGCGGGGGCCTGCTCGTACGGCGAGCCTTTTTCCACAGGTGAACTGCGGCTTAGGATGACACCCGCGTTACATCCAGGAAAACCAGAACTTTCCTATAAGGCTTATTGAGAGTTCCCATAGCAGCAGGAGAGAAATGCCGGCCAATTTTTCCCTCCGTCAATTGGAATACTTCGTCGCTGTGGCGGACACCGGCTCGATGAGCGCGGCAGGGGTGCGGTGCCATGCCTCCCAGGCCAGCATCTCCACAGCGATCGCCGACCTCGAACGCCGTCTCGGCGTCCAGTTGCTGGTACGACGCCGGGCGAAGGGTGTCTCTCTCACCGAGGCCGGCAGCCGGATCCTCGGACGCGCCCAGGCGATGTTGGCTCAGGCCGACGAGATCACGGCAAGCGCCCGGGCCGAGGAAGGTCGGCTGGCCGGCCGCCTGACGATCGGCTGCTATGCGGCCCTGATGCCTTTCCTGATCCCGCTCCTGGTGGACGGATTCACCCAGCTTCACCCCGCGGTCAACTTGGAACTGGTCGAGGGTCAGCAGAACGACATGCGACAAGCCCTGGTCCAAGGCTCGTGCGACGTGGCCCTGTTGTACGCGTTCGGTGACGAGGCCGGCCTGTCCTGTACGACGCTCCGCTACAGCCGTCCGTACGTCATCGTGTCCGCCGGCCACCCGATGGCGGGGCGCACATCCGTCTCACTCGCCGAACTGGCGGACGAGCCACTGATCGTCTACGCCGAACCACCCGCCCAGCAGAACGCCGACCACTGGTTCTCCCTCGCCGGAGCACGGCCGAACATCCGGTACCGGACGTCGAGCATCGAGGCGGTCCGCAGCATGGTCGCCCGCGGCCTCGGCTTCGCCACGTTGATCCAGCCCTGGCCGACCGACACGAGCATCGAAGGACTCCCCCTGGCATCCGTGCCGCTCAGCGACCCGGTGGACGACGTCGAGCTCGTGATCGCCTACGCCTCGAACGTCGCTCCCACACACCGGGCCCGCGCGTTCCTCCAGTACGCCAAGGAGACCCTCGCCGAACCGGGCAGGCCGCGGACAACGGACTGACGTGCGTCCTGCGTTCATCGCCGCCCGCCGCTCCGCGGCGTTCTCAAGGAGCCTCGCTGACCGGTCGAGTCTTGGTGCGGACCCCGGGGCGGGCACGAGAAGAGAAGGCGGCCAGGCGGCATCGCGGCCCTGGAACCGGACTGGGGACCAGAGCGTCCGGTTGTTGACCTGGGCGGCTGCGGGGCCAGGTGGCGACGCTTCGACACCGGCATCGGTCCGGCGAGCCGCGAGTGGAGGAACGACGCGCAGCTGACCGAGCTCAGGCCGCGGATCTGCCACCACATCCTGGACGTGATCCGAACCGTCCGAGGTGGAGCAGTCGGCTGGGCGGTCGTAGAGAACCGTTGCCCGCCGGGGGACGGTCATGCCGGGCCCGGAGGCCAGCGGCCCCGTTGCGAACCGGCAAGAACAACGGGGACACGGCGGGAGACATCAGCCGACCCGACCTCAAACGGCCCTGTGCTCCCATACGGTCGATGCTGCGACCGTCAGGCCGTTTTCGCGATGCGCTCGAAGGCTGCGGCGAGTTCGGCCGCGTCGATGTCCCCGAGTTGGTCGAGCAGACAGCGACGGACGCCGGCGATGTGAATGGGCCATGCGTGTTCGAGACGGGCAAGGCCGGTGTCGGTGAGTACGGCCCTGAAGGATCGGGCGTCCTGGCTGCACTGCTCGCGTACGACCAGTCCTTCGACCTGCGGGCGCAGCACGGTGCGTTCCATCTGGGAAACAGCTCGGTGTGATGCGGCTCAACCCCCGCACGGGTGACGCCGGGGACCTCAAGGCGCTCCGGGAGATGATGTGCGCGGGCTATCCGGACGACGTGTTCCGGCAGCGGCTCGGCAGCATGCAAACAGACGAGTCGACCACGGCCTACGCGGGGCGGGCCGTCGGCCAGGCGGATACCTGGGGACGGCTGCCCCGCACGTATCTCCGATTCGGCAAGGACCGGACGATCGCCACGAAGCTCCAGGACCGGATGATCGCGGAGGCCGATGCACTGACGCCTCACAATCCCTTCCGGGTCCATGACTTCCCCACCGCTCCGCACATCGGTCCGCTGGACCCAGCACCGGTGGCGAGCGCACTGGCCGTGCTCGTTCCGTAAGACGTGGCCGTTCGTCAGATCACCACGCCCCGACTAGGGCCTGTGTGACGTCGTGATCAATCAGTTGGCTTCAGCAAGTCGTTGATCCAGATCATGGAGGCGCGGAGGTGGAGGCCGGCGAGGTAGCTCTCGGGTGTCTTGTCGTATCGAGTCGCGATGC
>NZ_JBQQCG010000105.1:0-34918 GCF_052245575.1 Streptomyces sp. 2A115
CGTGGCACGCACGCTCGCCGCGTTGCCGAAATGCCCTGGTAGCTCCGCTGCGAGGGCCTCCCGGCGCCTTGCGATCGTACGCACCACGCCCCGCTCCCTGATCCAGATCACAACCCCACACAGGCCCTAGTACAGCTCGGCCGAGATCATGCTGCCCCCGGTCGCATCCACGCTTATGGCCAGCACCTGGGCCCTGGCATCCGGATCGGCACCTGGCGGGCCGAACGCAGCCAACCGGCCGCCACCTCCTGGGCGACCATGCGCCGCAGCGGATGGGAGTGCACGGCGGCCGGCAGCGCCAGGCCGGCATCCAAGGCATGCAGGGCCGGTGCCACCGGGGCCCGGTAGGTGATCCGGGCCACCGGCCCGAAGGCCGCCCGCCGGCCGGCAGGTGCGTCCCGGCTCGGCGCGGCGGCCGGTGACCCGGTCGGCCCCGGCGAGGCGGGGCAGCCGCTTCGGCCCGTGCACGCCAGTCGAGTTGGTCCTGGAGGAGTTGGCGCTGCGGTTCCCGCCCGGTGCCGGTCAGGTAGTCCTCGGCCGTCGCCGCGGTGCCGGTCAGCAGCTCCTCGCGGGCCAGGCGCCCGGTGATTTCCTCCAGCATCGCGCGGGAGTGGCGGAAGGCATCGCCGCTGTCGGCAGGACGGGGCCGGTGGGGGCTGTGGGCGTGTCGACGCCGGCGAGGTTGCGATCGTCGAGATCGGGGAGGGCACGGCCGATGTGTGGCGGATGCTGACAGCACGGGAGTTGGGGGTGGGCCGACCCGCGCAGGGCGTGCCGGGGGCGCCGTGGGGACGCCACCCGGCCTCCCGGTCGGCGGTTCACCTGAGTGCGGGCCCGTGGCGGCGCGGCGGGCTGGCCGTCTTCAGCCTGGTCGCGCCTGTGGCTTCGGGCCGGATGGCGCCACGCGACGGGACGGCGGTGAGCCGGGGCGGCGCGCTCGTCCTCGATCGCGAGCCGGAGTCGTGCCCGTCGAGGAGGGCGATGCCGAGCGGTGTCACGGTGTGCAGCACGGTGTTGCGGAAGCGGCGCGTGGTGATCAGGCCGGCCTCACGCAGCACCGATGCATGCTGGCTGGCCCCGGCCGCGGAGATACCCAGTCGGTCGGCGAGCTGGCTGGTGGTGCAGTCCACCCGCAGGACCCGTAGCGCCGCGGCGCGGGTGCGGCCGACCAGCGCGTTCAGCGAGGCGGGCTGCTGTCGCGGTGGCGCCCCCCAGATCCGCTCGGCAACGCGGGGGTCCAGCGCTACCTCGAAGACGAGAAGCACCCGTTCATCGTTCGGGCGCGGACGGACGACCATCCCGGGTCGGTGGCTGAGAAACACGGACGGACAGAGCACCAGGCCGCGGCCGTCCAGGTGGACGTCCTCGTCCGGGCCGCCGGGGACCGTCAGCACCGGGTTCCGCCAGCTGATCCTCGGGTGCAGCGTCGTCAGCAGCTGTTGGACGCCGCCCGCCATCGCGACGCGCCCGCGGGCGTCGCACTCCGCTTCCAGGTGGCCCACCAGCCGGTCCCAGTAGGGGGCGACGGCCCGACGCCACACCTGCGGCAGGAAGCCGTCGTCGGACAGGCCCGTCCCGGTCGGGATCTCAGGATCCCCGGGCGGCGAACCAGACGGCGGCGTGATGGCCCGTCTCGGAAGGGACGCGGCAGCCTGCCGCCGCCACACGGCGGAACACGCGCCACCGCCCACCGCGAGCTGGTACTGGGCGAGTGCGGTCTCGACGGCCGCCCCGGCTGTGGCCCTGAGGCTGACCCTAAGCAGGTCTCCGCTGTCGAAGTGGATCCTCTGCATGAACGTACCTCTCGACGGCGCGTGGAATGACCGGTGCATCCGCCAGCCGGGCAACCCGCGGATCCTCACAACCCATCGACAGACCCTCGACAGCCGCGGACCGACCGGCGAAGCGGATGTGTCGACGTGCCTCCTCCGGCCGAGCACCGTGCCAATGGGTTCGACGGCCCGTCACGTGCCGTGGGAGCCGTCAAGAGGTTGGGTCAGGAAACACTCCGGGTCTGGAGGCGGTGTCAGTACGAGATGGCATCCCGTGCGAACACTCTCTCGGGACCGCCTGACGCCACGCTGATCGGACACTGATGCTCATCAGGTCCGCACGTCACCGATCGACGGTTCGGAGGTACGGTCGGCCCGCTTGGGCGAGGGCCGGGGGCGGGCCCGCCCCCGGCGCGCGGTAGGAGGCCGCTGAGGACGGTGGTGACCAGCGCCATCACCACCAGCGCCAGGTAGAGGCTGCGGGCGTGCGGAGGCAGCGTGAGTCGGTCAGTGCCGCTGCGACTTCTTGGTCGCGCGGGGCGTCGTCCATCAAGGCGGTGGCCGTCGGCGGATCAGGTGGCCGCCCACGGGCGGAACTCGCGCAGGCCGTACAGCAGGGGAGAGTGCTGCTGGTGACGGGTGATCAGCCGCGTCCGGCCGAAGACCGCGACGTGGTCGCCCACCCGTTGGGTGAGCATCACCGCGCAGTCCGCGATCGAGTGGGCGTCCCGCACCAGATGAGGGCCGCCCGTCGTCGGACCGGAGCGCCACGGCGTCGTGTCGAACCGTCGGGGATCGGCCGACGCGAACAGCATGGCGACGGACTCGGCGCGGGAGTGCAGCAGGTTGAGCGCGAAGGTCCCGCTGTCGAGCACCGCCTCCAGAGTCGGGCTCCCGTACCGCAGACAGACGACGATCGTCGGAGGTGCCAGCGAGACGCTGCACACCGAGGAGCACGTCATTCCGCGCGGCAGACCGTCCGGACCGATGGCGGTAACCACCGAAACGCCGGAGGGGAATCCGCTCATCATGTCGCGGAACTCGTCGGGTCCGGCCTCGTGGGCCGACAGGGTTTCGTGATCGGTCATGTCTTTGGGCTCCGCCTCCGGAGTCGGACAGAATACGCATGTACGAGTACAGGGCCGGGCCTTGGCGATGCGCTTGAATTCGCCTCCACATGCAGCAATTGGCTCACCGTCGCCACGCAGCTCTCGACCCAGGAATTTCAGCTGCGCTCGATGCGCGTGCAGATGTGCTTCCCCCCGCGCGTCCGCAGCATCGGGCACGTCCCGGCTTTCCAGTCCACGTGGACCACGGTCAGGCCCCGTCCGGGATCAATGTCAGATGGTTCGGATGGACTCGTCTCGGGGGCATTCGAGAGTGGAGCCTAGGCGGGCAGGTCGTGACAGGCCACGACTTTCAGGCGTCGATGAAAGTCCTGGGTGCGGATGGTTTCGACGGACGGCCGGCCAGGGAGATTGACTGATCGCCTGTCAGGTGGCGTGGGATGGTGGGTGACCAGCGTTGTGAACAGGCGCTGGAGCTCGTTGCGGTCAGCGGAATCAGGTTGTCGCACGGTTGGTGCTGGTCGCGTTCGAGTGCGGTGCCCGCGGTGAGGGGGCTGCGACCCGTCCCGGCGCACCGCCATCACGCAGTGGAACAGGGTGGTGGTCCAAGGCCGATACCACGACCCATCCGACCGAACAGGCTGCCGTCGGCAGCGACTTCATCGCAGCAACGCTCGACGGCGTGCTCACCGGCCGACTCGACGTTCCCGCCGACCGGACGGTGCTCCTCTCCCTGTTCGGCCTGGGGCTGCTCGCCCTCGCACTCGGGGGGTATGTCTACGATGAACTGCGGGCCACGGTTGAACTCGACTTCGTGGACGGGTTCTTCCACGAGACCGACCGTCATGCGGTGCCCGCGCCACCAGGCACCCGTCGGAATCGGCCGCTGCACCCGTGATCAGTGCCCCCGGAGCGCCTGCACGCCCTCGACCTCGTGCTCGCCGTGCAGCCGTACTGCCCCCGTGCGTCGATCTTGCACCCCTTCCTCATGTCCATACCGTTTGATCTGTCAAGGGCAGCTCATCTGGTATGCCCTTGATCTGGCCGCCAGCAGGCAGACTTCGACTCGATCATTCGGTCGATTCCTGGAGGACGATCATGCAGTTCAGGGTACTTGGGCCGCTGGAAATATTATCCGCCGAAAAGATGCGGCCGATGGCCTCTAGACGGGCCGGAATGGTACTCGCGCTTCTGGCTCTGTCCCCCGGGAGGGTAATTCCATTCGAGCAACTTATTGACGAGTTGTGGGAAGACAGAAGTATGATAAATGCGCGGAATGCCCTGCATGCGCATATAGTCAGAATCCGGAGGGCGATGTCGGCGACCTGCCCGGGCGGCGGCAAAAGGCTCTGTACCACCCGCAACGGCTATGTGCTGGATGTGCCCGCCGACGCGGTGGACGCAGTCCGCTTCACCTCGCTGGCCGATGCCGGCCGCGAACTCGCCTCAGACGATCCTGTCGCCGCCGGACGCCTGCTGACAGAGGCACTGAACCTATGGCGCGGACCGGCTCTGATGGAAGCGCGAGACGGAGTGCGCTGCCGGATCAGCGCCGCGGATCTCGAGGAGCGCAGGCTCACCGTCTATGAGGACCTGACGGAGCTCCGGCTGTCCGCAGGCCTTGGGCGGGTCGCCATCCCCGAGCTTCGACAGTTGGCGGAACGTCACATGGAACGCGAGCGGCTCACCGAGCTGTTCATGCTGGCGCTGTACCGCGAGGGCCGGCAATCGGAGGCGCTGGCCGCCTTCCAGGAGGCCCGTCGGCGACTCGCCGACGGTTTGGGAGTGGAGCCCGGTCGCTCCATGCGCCGACTGCACCAGGAGATTCTCCAGCAGGCCGAGGCACTTGGAGAGCCCCGGGGAATCACCAGGGCTGATGCGTACTCATGATGTGAATTCGAGTAGTTGGAGGGCTTGACCGGGATGATCGCGGTGGTGGTCGCAGGCGGGGACGATGCTGCGCCATCCGGGCAGGTGTGCGAGGCCGGCGGCCCGCGCCTGGCGGTGAACCTGGACGGCCCCGTCCCGCCTGACGCACTTGAGCAGGCGATGACGCGAACACACGCCACCCGGCGCCCGATGCTGGGCGAGGTCTCCGGTTCGTTGGGCGAGACCCCTTTGAGGCCATCCGGTGACGGGCGGGGCGGAAACACGTACGACCGGCTCATCGGCATGCTGGAGATGGGTACGGCACGCCATCGGCTCACCGACCACCCTCCTGAGGGTCGGACCGGCAGGCGGCCTTCGCCGCCCGCGATGGGGTGGAGCGGTTGGTGGCCGGCAGCGTCCGTGGCTCGGTCGTTCCCCAAGCCTGCCCAGCCCGGAATTGAGCGAAAGGCCGAAAACCGGCAGTACACACACGCGCACCGCTCCCGCTGCACGCGTGCGCTGTCAGAGACTTCGTAACAGAGGAAATCACGAAACAGCCGCTGCGGTTCGTCTACGGCCGCGGATACACCTGACGAAGAGTTCCGCCTACGGTGGGACTCGCCCTGGGGGCGACGTACACGGTGACGAGAGGGCACGCTATGAGTACCGAAGTCCGTAGCAATTGGTTCCGGGTGTACAGAACCACGGAACTCCCCAGGAGGAGGCTGCTGGTTCTCCCGCACGCGGGGGGATCTGCCAGCTTCTTCCATGACTGGGGTGAGGCGTTCGACGACGGCACTCAGGTCATGGTGGCCCAATATCCGGGGCGCCAGGACAGGCTGGTGGAGCCGGGGATCGAACGTATGGAGGAGCTGGCGGACGAGGTCACCGCCGCATTGCTGCCATTCCTGGACGTGCCGCTCACGCTCTTCGGCCACAGCATGGGTGCGTCGTTGGCATACGAGATCGCGCTGCGCCTGGAGAGCCGGCATCAGGTGTCCGCGCAATCCCTGCACGTCTCCAGCCGGAAGGCGCCGCATCGGCTCACTCCCAAGGCGCTGCACCTGGCGGGGGATGACGTGCTGGTCGCCGAAATGCGCCGCCTGGGAGGCACGGTCGACGCCCTGCTGGATGACCCGGATCTGCTTGAGATGGTGTTGCCTGCCATACGCTCGGACTTCGCCGTCGTGGGTACATACGGGCCCCGCGTGCCGGTCCCCGTGAGCTGCCCTGTGCACGCCTACGTGGGCGACAGCGACCCGGTCATCACCGCAACCGACATGGCTGCGTGGGCCGATGTCGCGCCGCGCGGCTTCACGCAACGGCATTTCACGGGAGGCCACTTCTATCTCATCGAGCGCCGCGCCGAGCTGCTCCGCGCCCTGGGCGAAGGCTGGTGACGGTGTCATGCTCGCGGCGCAAGCACTCCCGCTCATACCAGGGGCTGCGGGGTCGGCGTTCGCGACAAGACTCCGCGGCTGCCGCGCCCTTGGAGTCCGGGCCTGCGCCGTTGCCCCGGCCGGTGGCTCGGACCGGGCTTGCTCGGGTCACCGTGCATCGTCTGGCTCTCGCTCCGGAGTAGTTGGGCCTCGTCACCCGGGACCACGGGCTGCCGATCGGGTCATCGGGCTCGAACCCGGTCCTTGTCCAGTGTTCCTCACAGCGCCGCCGCAACATGCTGTGCGATCTCGGCGACGCTCGGCCGACCGAGGAACAATTCCCTCTCCAACGGGGCGCCGCACCACCGTTCCAGTTCATCCGTGAGCCAGGTGACGGTCACCGAGTTGATCCCGAAGGCGCTGAGCGGCACATCGGGGTCGATGTCGTCCGGCCGCAACTCCAGCAGCTCGGCGAGGGTGCCGAGGATGTGGTCGACCACATCCTGCTCGGAAATCTCCCGCGGGGCCGTCCGTCGACCGGGCATCGGCGTTCCTCTCTCTCCACTCTCAGCGGCTGGACCAACGCGCAAGCAGTCTCAAATGCCCTGCCGCCACCTGCTGGGCGCAAGCCCGACGGCGGATCTTTCCACTCGTGGTGCGGGGCACCGTGTTCCGGGCAACCGCGAAGATGCTCACCGGAGCCGGCAGCGCCCGCGCGACGGCGATCCCGGCTGCCCGCACCGCGTCGGCCAGCACGTGAGGATCCCGCTCCGCGGTCTCAACGACGACCGCGACTCCGGGGCTGTCCTCGTTCAGCGGCCAGGCTGCTGCGGGCTGGTGGGCAAAGGCAGGGTGAGCGGCACCGGCCACAGCTTCGAGGTCCTGCGGGAAGTAGTTCTCGCCACCGATGATCAGCACATCCTTGAGCCGACCGGTGACGAACAGCTCGGCACCGTCGAGGAAGCCAAGGTCACCCGTGCGTACATAGGCCCTCTGTACATCCTCGATGTCGTCGTGAATTCGTGCCCGGAACATGTCGGTGGACTCAGCCTCATGGTTCCAGTACCCCGCACAGTTCCCGGGGGCGCCCACCCATATCTCGCCGACCACCCTCTCCGCCAGCAGATGGCGGGATTCCGGATCCACGATGCGGACCTGGGTTCCGGGCACAGCCGTGCCCGAGCCCACCAACTCGACGGCATCCAGGGAAGGGTCGACCGGTGTTGCCTTGCCCCCCGCGAGGGCCTCCCGGTCGTAGTGGCGTACTTGCGCCGGGTGCGTCGGCCGGTTGACGGTGACGCTCAGCGTGCACTCGGCAAGGCCGTACCCCGGCGCGAATGCCTCCGGCCGGAAGGAGCCCGGGCCGAACGCGGCCGCGAAACGGGCCAGCGTCGAGGCCCGCACGGGTTCCGAGCCATTGGCCGCCACGCGCCACGCCGACAGGTCGAACCCGGCGCGCTCCGCCTCGGGAATCCGCCGCGCGCAAAGGTCATACGCGAAGTCCGGTGCGGCTGCGAACACGTCCGCCGCCTCCTCGATCGCGCGCAGCCAGACTCGCGGATCGCGGACGAACGTGGCGGGTTCCATGGTGACCGCTGCTGCTCCGGACACCAGGGGCAGGATGACCCCGGTGCACAGCCCCATGTCGTGGAACATCGGCAACCAGCTGACCACCGTGGTCCGCGAGCCGATTTCGCAGTGGTCCCGCAGCGCCTCTTGGTTGGCGATCAGATTGGAGTGGCTGACGATCACTCCCCGGGGTGCTCCGGTCGAGCCCGAGGTGTATTGCAGCAGGGCGGTCGCGATGGGGGAGACGGCTTGGGGACCGGCGGGAGGAGTCTCGCCTGCCGGTAGCCGCACCGGAATCCAGGCCACGTCGGTCTCCGGCCCGGTGCCGGCTTGCGCCGCTGCCTCGGCGTCCTCGGCGGTGGGCACCAGCACCGCGATCGGGGCGCAGTCCCAGAGGATGGCTGTGAGTCGTTCTGACCGGGCGGACCGGCGCTGTGGCGCGGTGGCGTGGAGTGCCGGCACCGGTACAGCGATCATCCCGGTGTACAGGCAGCTGAGGAAGCCCACATGGAAATCGAGTCCCGGCATCGCGGGTACGACCACCCGGTCTCCGGTTCGACCGACGTCCCTCAACCGGGCGGCCAGGACGCGGACGCGTTCCAGGAGCACAGCTGGGGTCACCTGGTCGGCGCGTTTTCCGCCCGCGTCCAGCGCGGTGAAGATCGGCCTGTCGGCTTCCGGTCCCGCGGCGCGCTCCAACAGCAGGTCGATGACGCTTGCGGCCTGAAGCTCCGCGCTCGGACGGTCCATTGCTTGATTTCCCTCAACTAACCGGCTGCGGTGAGGCTTCGCGATCGAGCCACTGGGTGAATGCGGGCAGGTCCGGGAGGATCACCGTCGAACAGGCGAGAACGGCGAGGTTCTGTCGCATGGCCGTGATCGAGACGACGGTGCGGCCGGCTCTGAAGGCGGAAAGCATCTCGGTGGCGGTGCCCATGCTGGGTTCGTGGCCGGGCAGCCACGCCACGCAGACATCGCTGCTCGAGGCGAGGCGAGTGAGGCGGTGGAACATATCGGTGAGGTCCACGAGTTCGGGGGTGAGCTCGCTCCGGTGAACAGTCGGCATATCTCGCAGTGCGGCGTGCGCGGCGCGCACATCAGCCCGGTGCGCGGCCTCCCACTCGGCCATCAGTGCACCTGGGTCGTGGATTACGGCACCAGGCCGGTGAGCGCGGATGCACTTCGTGAGCGCCGCCCTGTAGGACTGGTCGATCAGGTTGGAACCGGAGCGGGCCCCCTGCATGGTTCCAGCCAGAAAGAACGACTGCGTCCGTTCCTCCACCGGTGTACTGACGCGGACACTCACTCGTCCTCCAGGGAGTAGTCGGCGAGTTCGAGACCGGCCGGGGCCGCAGCCCGATGCAGTGCGGCGGCCTCGAGCAGGAAGTCCTCGATATCCGCTCCGGGCATACCGACGGCGTCCGCGACGACCTCGCGGTCCCTGCCGAATTCCCGGGAGCCGTAGCGCGCGACGCTGCCCTGGTTGTCCTTGCTGATGAACCGTTCCGCACCGGCTCGCGAGCGCCGTCCGGCCAGAGGCATGACAACCTCCGCCAGTTCCCGGCTGCCGGGGTGCACGACTCGTATGGAAACACTGTGCTGTTCGGAGTGGAGGAGCTGCGGACGCACCCACTCGGGCGCCGGCGGCGCTTGCATCAGAAGCCGATCCGGCCGCATCAGGAACGACCGCGAGATCACACGGTGATTCCGGCGCGGGCTGAAGCGCAGATAGGCCAGGCTGACGGTGTCGTCGTCCAGTTGCCAGCGTGCCCGCACGCTGGCCGGCGCGGGCGAACCATCGCGCCGCACCCGGTGTGGAAAGGCGTCGACCGCCACGGACACCTCCCCGTTCACCGCGTCGTCCCGCTCCAGCCGCAGCGGGACGCCGTGCATCAGGTAGGGGTCAAGTACGGTGAGGCCGTCGTCGTCGCGGTAGACCAGGGCCACATGCCGGCCGTCGATCCGGTATTCCGGTTGCACCCCGGCCCGGTCGTTGACCATCCTGGCGGCCTCGAAGGACTGCCAGGCACAGGAACCGCCGTAGGAAAACGGCACCGGACCAACGCCGAAGTATTCGTGGATCTGTGACGCGCTGTTGTACGGGTAGGACGTGAGAAGCTCGGCGAGCACGGCCCTCTGGGCCGCGAACAGTGACCGGGGATCGACCGCGGAACGGACTGAGCCGGTTGCTTCGGCCGACGCGACGGAGCGGATCACATTCATACCAGGAGCCTGCCGGACGGGACTGACACGGCACTGACATCGCGGCCCCGGGATCCGGGGAAGCCGGACGGCCCTCGTCGCTTCCCGCGAGGCTCCTCAAGGCCCGGCGCCTGCCAGGGCCGAGCCTCAGGCGCAGCAACTGGTGTGGCCGCCGACCGCGCCTGAGGAGGACTGCGCCCCGGTTGGGCTGGGGCAGTCAGACCCGCTGCGGCACAGCGGTTACGACCGACGAGAAGACGGGGTTGTCGTCCTGTGAAGCGGTGACGTGCACCTGAAGGCTGCGTGGGTCATCGGGCATGCCTTGCTCGGCCGACACGAGACACGGTCGATCAAGCTCTACGTACCGGAAGAAACTGGTGTCGAACGCGATGGGCACCACTGGGTATTCCACGACTGCCTGTGTCGCCTGGGCCGCGGCTTCGAGAAGTACCATCCCCGGCACATGGTCATGCGAATGATCGAAAAGGACCTTGTGGTCGGGGTCCACCCGCAACTGCCAGGTGTCCGGCACCCCGGTCGGGGAGAGGACCACGTCTCGTTCGTGGCCGCGGCCCGCGCGGGCGGCCGGTATCGGTGTAGTGAGCGGCAGCGCCTGGGCGAACACCTGTTCCGCGTCGGACTTGCTGCCGCGCAGTCGGTCGTACAAGGCCGGGGGATGGGCGGTGTAGTCCAGTTCGGCAGTCCCGAGGTGCAGCCCGGCGCGCAGCGCTTCGATGCGCGAGGTGAGCTGGACCGAACCAAGCCGCCTGCGCTTGACTGATGGATGGGTGATCTGCAGCACCACCTCCGCAGCATGCGAGTCCGCCCGGAGGGCGTCCCGGTTCACGCTCGAGCGGATGTGCTCCCAACCCAGACGGTGGCTGAGAGGTATCCGGTGGACGCTGTGGCTCAGCAGGGCAAGCGCTTGACGCAGGCTCTCGATGAACAACAGCGGGCTGTACCTTCCCCCTTCGGTGTAGAAAGGGTGATCGCGCGGCCAGCGAAGGGTGACGTGTTGATCCGTACCGGCGATATCGCTCCAGCCCGTGACAAGAGCCTCCTCCGGTATGGACTTGCGCACCAGAGTGCTGATGCCGGGCGAGGGAGGTAACGAGACGGCGCTGTCGCGATAGGAGTCGTTCTCGGACGTTCTCACTGGCGAAGTACCCCCTGGTTGTCACATATGCCCCTTCTGGGGCATATGCCTTCTCCGGAGCCTCTGGGGCCCCTGTGGCATCCGAGGAATAATGATTACCCTATTCCGTCAAAAGTGGAATAGTTGGGGTGAACATGACAGGAGGACGCTGAAGCGGGAGCGGCCTGAACGGATCAGGGCATCCTGATGGCGCTAGTTCATGGCTCATGCAAGATTTTCGTAGTCGGTGATCAACCAGGGGTCATCGTCGGCGTGCGGTCGGAGACTGCGGCGGGAGTGGTCACTGACCTGTATCGCATCGGGCGCACCCGCCCTGATCGCGGCGCGGCAGGTTTGCGAACCGTCCCGGCAGACCGCCTCGATGCCTGGGGGCCTGGGTGCGAGTGCAACCAGATGGCCGGCGGCTCGGCGTCGCGTGTGTCCCACACGTCGACTGGGAGCCGACTCTCCGCGTTGGCCACGAGCGTCCCGTAGCGGCGGGAGCGCCGCAGCGCGAAGTCGTCGACCGCGGGCGCACTCGGCCTGGGCAGCGGCGGATCAGGCACCTTCATCAGGCAGTTGAGCAGCGTGGCCCGACTCAGAGCCTGATGGACGTGGCAGCAGACGGGAGCCGGCCCTGCCCGCCAGGGCCGCGCCGACCGCGGTCACCACAGCTTGCAGGGCCGGGGCCCGCCGCTGGTAGCGCACCGTCAGGCCATCCACTGGCTCGTGGAACGGCCTTCTTGAGACGGTCCGTTCAGGATTCGGACGCTGCCCGGTGACCACTTCTGTCCGGACCGCGCCCCTCCTTTCGCTGTCATCGCGGAGTCACTCATCTAGGCAGCGCGGTCGGCGTGGTCGCAGTACATCTCAGCCAGCAGGAAGGCCAGGTCCAGGGACTGCGTGTGGTTGAGGCGTGGGTCGCACGCCGTCTCGTAGCGCTGGTGCAGTTGCTCGGGAAGGATCGCGTTGCTGCCCCCAACGCACTCGGTTACGTCGTCCCCGGTGAGTTCCACGTGTATCCCGCCGGGATGGCTGCCCAGTTCCCGGTGTACCTCGACGAAGCCGCGCACCTCTTCCAGAATGGCGTCGAACCTGCGGGTCTTGTGGCCGCTCGCCGCGGCGATGGTGTTGCCGTGCATCGGGTCGCTCACCCAGCAGACCTGTGCCCCCTCCGCCTTGAGCTTCTCCACCAGGGTGGGCAGCACGTCGCGGATTCGGTCGGCACCGGCTCTGACCACGAAGGTGAGCCGACCGGGCTCGCGGTTCGGGTCCAGCCGGTCCAGTAGGCCCATCACGACATCCACGCTGACGGCGGGACCGAGTTTGACCGCAATGGGGTTGGCCACGCGCGAAAAGTACTCGACGTGCGCTCCGTCGAGGTCCCGGGTCCGCTCACCGATCCACAGCATGTGCCCACTGGTGGCGTACGGCCGGTCCATCCCGGGTTCGGCACGGGTCAGGGCGGCCTCGTACTCGAGCAGCAGACCCTCGTGGCTGACGAAGAACTCCGCGGTGTCGAGACCTCGAGTATCGACTCCGCAGGCATGCATGAAGGCCAGGCTGCGGTCGATCTCCTCAGCCAGCCGCTCGTAGCGCTCCCCGGACCGCGAATCGGCCACGAAGCCCTGGTTCCAGGTGTGCACCCGCCGCAGATCCGCGAAACCGCCGGTGGTCAAGGCCCGGATGAGATTGAGCGTGATGGCGGAGTGCTCGTACATCATCCGCAGCCGATCCGGGTCCGGCTGCCTGGTCTCGGCGGTGAACTCCAGCCCGTTGACCGCGTCGCCCCGGTAGGCGGGCAGCACAATTCCGTCCCGCCGTTCCTCGCCGCTGGAGCGGGGCTTGGCGTACTGGCCGGCCATCCGTCCGACCTTGACGACCGGCAGGGCGGACGCGTGGGTGAGTACGACAGCCATCTGCAGCAAGGTCTTCAGCTTGCCGTGGATGGACTGGGCCGTCGTCTGTCCGAAGGTCTCCGCACAGTCGCCGCCCTGCAGCAGCATGGCTTCGCCGCGCGCAACCGCGGCCATCCTGCGGCGGAGCAGGTCGCATTCAGCAGCGAAGACCAGGGGCGGGGCCAGCGACAACTGCCGGACAACTGACCGAAGTTTCGCTTCGTCGGGCCAGTCCGGCTGCTGTGCCGCCGGATAGCGGCGCCAGGTTTCGGCTGCGTGGTGTCTCGCTTCGGAATCCTTCATGGCGTTTCTCATCGGCTGCCTTCCATACGGGCCAGAGGTATGGATAAGAAGCGCTCACGGAAGTGTGCAGCTGCGACGACTCGCGGCTCATGTCTGCACACTGGGCGCGTCATCAGCTCAGTCGACTGGGTGTGTCGGGGTCAAGCGAATGGAGAGTGGACCGCATCCATGGCGGCGGATTGGACTGGCACCCGCGGCCGGCCCGCTGATTTGCTGGCCGCAGCCGGACAACTTCGATCGGCCGGACGGCCCCTGAACACGGAGTTGACGAGGAGTCCGCCATGCCAGCCATAGACAGAATCGCCGTAAAGGTCACCGGTACCGAGCTACCGCCGCACGATCCGCTCGAGTTGTACACGCGATTGCGGGAAGAGCTCCCGGACAGTGATGTGTTTCTGTTCCAGTGTGAGGACGACGCCGAACAAGACCGCCGCTTCGCGGTCGTCGGCTTCGGCCGCCTCGCCGAGATACGTGTTTTCGGCGATCACCTCGAGATCGACGGTATCGAACCGGTCGCTCGCGCCCTGGCCCGAGCAGCCGGCGACCTCGGGATGGCGGCGAACACCCCGCCCAGCCTCGGGGTGCACACGCTGCGTTTCACCGATTCCGATCAGATGTGGGACCTGCTCTCCCGTGCACAATCGTTGTTCACCGTGGAAACCGACGTCCCGTCGTCGTCGCACGCCTTCGGTTTCCTGGCCTCCCTGGCCTACGAAACCGCGTGGCACATAGAGAAGTTGCCGGACCGCGTAAAGCCGCAGCGCGGCCCAGACATCACTCTTACGCTCTTCCGGGACACCATTCGGTACGATGTCGCCGCCGAACGGGTTCGTCTGCTGAGCGCCGAAAGTGACGCGTTCGCGAAAACGCCGCGGCTGCCGGACGTTGCGGGTATGGCCCGGCGGGCATCCGCCGCCTCGGCACACCTGCCTTCCTCCAGCGTGCCCAGCGCGCCCGTGCCCCTGTCGGTGCTCGACAGCGTGAGCCGGGAGACCTTCATGGACTGGGCCGACCGGTGTCTGGAGCACATCGCTGTCGGAGACGTCTACCAGATCCAGATCGGCCACCGCATCGAGGTGCGTTCCACGCTGACCCCCGTCCAGGTGTACCGGCGGCTTCGCATCCGCAACCCATCGCCCTATATGTATCTGATCCCCCGAGCTGCCGGCACGCTGATCGGTGCCAGTCCCGAGCTCTTCTTCCGCATCGAGGACGACTCGATCGTGATGCGCCCCATCGCGGGCACGACCCGGCGCGGCCCGGACGAGGAGGAGAACCAGCGGCGCATCAAGGAGCTGCGGGAGAGCACCAAGGAGCGGGCCGAGCACATCATGCTGGTCGACCTGTGCCGCAACGACATCGGGCGAGTGACCCGGCCCAGCACCCGCCCGGTCGGGCGGCTCATGGCGGTGGAGCGCTTCTCACATGTCTTCCACCTCGTCTCCACGGTCGCGGGCCGGCTGGAGGATGGCGTGGGCACCTGGCAGGCGGTGCGAGCGACCTTCCCTGCCGGGACCATGACCGGGGCGCCGAAGGTACGCGCCATGGAGATCATCGACGGTCTCGAGGAGCTGCCGCGCGGAAGTTATGCGGGCGCCGTCGGGCTGGTCGACGTACGGGGCTGGACCGAACTCGCGTTGTGCATCCGCACCATCGAGTACGACGGGAGCACGTACTCCACGCAGAGCTCGGCGGGCATGGTCGCGGAGTCGGAACCAGCGGCCGAATGGCGTGAGACCCTCGCGAAGATGGGGGCCGCCTACTGGGCACTCACCGGTGAGGAGTTGCTGCCGTGAACACCGTGGAATCGAAGGGTGGATCGGACATCAAGGTCCTTCTGATTGATGCTTACGACAGTTTCGTGCACATCATCGACCAGTATCTGCGCACCCTTGGAGCGCGTACCGAGGTGGTACGTTCCCTGACCCGATCGCCCGACGCACTGGCGGCGACATGCCCCGACGCGGTGGTGCTGGGTCCGGGGCCAGGTCATCCCGCGGAGTCGGGCCATGTCGAACTGGTGCATCGGTTCGCCGGCCGGGTACCGCTGCTCGGAGTGTGTCTCGGGCACCAAGCCGTCGCGCTGGCCTACGGTGGCAGGGTGGAGGTTGCCGACAAGGTGATGCACGGACAGACCAGCATGGTGAGGCACGACGGGAAGGGCCTGTTCCACCGGCTCGGCAATACCCTCGAAGTCACCCGCTATCACTCGCTGACTGTCGCCGAACCACTCCCCGAACAGCTCGTCACCACGGCCGTCGCCTTGGACCACGGCTATGTGATGGGCATGCGGCACCGCACGTTGCCCATCGAATCAGTGCAGTTCCACCCGGAGAGCATCACGACGACCGGCGGACTGGCCATGCTTCGCAGCTTCCTGGACCTGAGTACGAGCACACGGACCGGGCTCACCAGCGCCTGACCGCGCCCACCGTGCGGATGGCGTCCTCTACTCCGGAACGCGGTAAATGGGCATGGCCCACCACGAGAGCCGGCGCGTCCCGGGGCGGCCGGGCGTGGAAGGCCGCACCTCCACGTACCAGGACGGAGCCGCGCAGCACCGCCGCCACCAGGGCCGCCTCATCGGTCAGCCGAGGCAGTTGCACGTACGCGTGCAGGCCGGCCCCGGATCCGATCACCGCGACACCGGGTAGGTACTTGCGCACGGCCTCGTCCAAGGCGTCCCGCCGACTGTGCGCCAGGGTGTTCAAACGCCGCAGGTGGCGATCGAACAGGCCGGTGCGCAACAGTTCGGCCAGCGTCAGCTGCGTGAAGACCTCGGTGCCCAGGTCATGCCGTGCACGGGCCCGCAGCAAGAGCTCGAGCATTGCCTCCGGGGCGGTCAGCCAACCCAGGCGAAGCCCCGGGGACAACAACTTGCTGGCGGTGCCCGCGTAGACGACCCGATCGGGCATCGTGCGCTGCAAGGCGAGCGGCCGGGAGCCGCGTTCGTACCACAGGCCACCGTCGTAGTCGTCCTCGATCACCCAGCCATCGACGTCCCGGGCCCAGCGGGCCAGGGCCTCGCGGCGCCCCTCGGACATAGTCGCACCGGTGGGAAACTGGTGGGTGGGTGTGACCAGGGCGGCCCTCGCCCCGGATGAGGTCAGCGCCTCGACGTCAATGCCTTCGCCGTCGACCGGGACCGGCACCACTCGCAGCCCACTCTCCTGGAGGAACTGGCGCTGGCCCGGGTGCCCCGGGTCCTCGATGGCAAGGGTGCGAATACCCAAGGTCGGCAGCACCGCGCAAAGCAGACCGAGGGCCTGGGCGAATCCGGCCACCACGATGATCAGCTCCGGGGAAGTGCGTACGCCCCGAACTCTCCCCAGATATCGGGAGAGTTCGCGCCGCAACAAGGGCTCGCCGGCGAGCGGAGGGTAGCGGTGGTGCGACAGGTCAGCGGCCTGCAGCACCCGCTGGTAACAGCGGAGCCACTCGCGTCGCGGGAAGGCAGGCGTGTTGCCGCCGCCGGGGCGCAGGTCCCAGCGGACCTGCGGCACCTGTTGTTCGTCCAGCAGAGCGGGCACGACCGGATCAGCGTCGAGGTGTCCCACCACCTTCGTTCCGGAGCCGTGGGCGGTCTCCAGATATCCCTCAGCTACGAGCTGCCCATATGCCTCCACCACCACACTGCGCGAGACGTCGAGATCGCCCGCGAGCCGACGGCTGGACGGAAGCCGGGTGCCCGGGTGAAGGGCTCCTTCTGATATCTCCCTCTTGATGAATTCCTGGATCTGAGATGTCAGGGAAACCGAAGATCCCCTTACCACCTCCAGCGCGATATGCAGGGCCATGCCATCTCCCCTGAAGTGGACTGCACAATTCTCCGGACAGTGGTCTGGAACGAACTCTCCGCTTTTCGCAGAATGGCCATCGAAGACGTCGTCGGCGTTTCTGAAGGAGATGTCTCATGACTGCCGAGCCGCAGGTGCGCACCTGGCCGGATTTACTCAACGCATTACTGGAAAGCCGAGACCTGACCGCTGATGAGTCGGCCTGGGCCATGGATCAGGTGATGTCGGGCAGCGCCGGGGCAGCCAGACTGGCCGGCTTCCTGGTCGCCCTGCGGGCCAAAGGAGAGACCGCTGACGAGATCGAAGGGATGGCCCGAGCCATGTATCGGCACGCCGTGCGGCTCGATGTCCCTGGCCCCACCCTGGACATTGTGGGGACCGGGGGTGACGGCTCGAACAGCGTGAACGTGTCCACGATGTCAGCGGTCGTGGCGGCCGCGGCAGGGGCCCGGGTGGTCAAACACGGGAACCGATCAGCATCCTCGGCCTGCGGATCGGCCGACGTACTGGAAGAGCTGGGGGTCGCGTTGACTCTGGCGCCGCCCGAAGTGCAGGCGGTGGTCGAGGAGACCGGCATCACCTTCTGCTTCGCCCCGGCGTTCCACCCCGCGATGCGGCATGCGGCCGGGCCACGCCGTGAACTGGGCATCCGCACCGTCTTCAACGTGCTGGGCCCGCTGGGCAACCCGGCGTCGCCCACGGCGCAGGCGGTGGGCGTCGCGAACCCGCGGCTGGCGCCGTTGATCGCGGATGTGCTGGCCCGCCGCGGGATATCAGCGTTGGTGTTCCGCGGCGACGACGGAATGGACGAACTCACGGTCTCCACTACCTCCACGATCTGGTCGGTCGACGGCTCCGAAGTGCACACCGAGTGCTTCGACCCGCGGGACATCGGGATCGGCCTGGCGCCGGCCGCCGCGTTGCGTGGCGGGGACCGGGTTCACAACGCACGAGTGGCCCACGAGGTGTTCGCGGGGGCCCGGGGGCCGATTCGGGACGCGGTGCTGCTGTCGGCCGCGGCCGGCCTCGCGGCCCTGGAGCCAAGCCGGCGTACTGTCACCGAGCGTCTTTCCGCGGCGATGGAACGGGCCGCGGAAGCAGTGGACTCGGGCGCCGCGGCGGCCGTGCTCGAGCGCTGGACCTCGGTCACCGCGAAACACGCCCAGGGCGGCTGATCCGGCCTGCGGCCACCAGGTCGGCGACCGCGTTCCTGGGGCTGCGGCCGGTGACCACCGACTCGCCGACCAGGACCGCGTCCGCACCGTGATCAGCGTAGTCGGTCACATCCCGGGGCCCGCGGACGCCGGATTCGGCAACCCGCACCACATCGTCCGGGAGCACGGGGGCAACCCTGGCGAAGGTCGTGCGGTCCACTGCCAAGGTACGAAGGTCTCTGGCATTGATCCCGATGACCCGGGCACCGGCCCTCACCGCCCGTTCCGCCTCCTGCTCATCGTGTACTTCCACCAGCGGAGTCAGCGCGATCTCCGTTGCCGTCGCGATCAGTTCGGTCAGCTGCGCTTGGTCCAGCGCAGCGACGATCAGCAGCGCCAGACTCGCTCCGTGCGCCCGCGCCTCCCAGAGTTGATACGGGTCGACGATGAAGTCCTTGCGTAGGAGGGGCACGTGGGCCACAGCTCGCACAGCGTCCAGATCCGCGATCGAGCCTGAGAACCTCCGGCCCTCGGTGAGCACGCTGATGGCTCCGGCGCCGCCGGCCTGGTACTCCACGGCCAGCGCCGCCGGGTCGGCGATCTCGGCCAGCGTGCCCTTGGACGGGCTGGCCCGTTTCACTTCGGCGATCACCGTCACCCCGTCCGCGCCGCGCAGCAGCGCAGCGCAGTCAGGAACCGGTCTGGCATGGGCAGCCCGGTCCGCCACCTCGGCCGGAGATACGTGGCGACGGCGTTCCGCAAGATCGGCTCGCGCCCCTTCGACGAGCTCGGCGAGTGCGTTCAACAGCTGTCCCTTCCCTTCGCGGCGCCGGGCGGTTTCACGCCGGTTCGGCCTGCGAGGACGGCCGACGACTGGCACCGCAATAAGAGAACGTTAGAAAGGGGCGAGGATGTTGACCACCCTATTCAGTGTCGGATGAAAGTGGCAGATGAGCATGGCTTTTCGCTCATGGCACTCGAATACTGAGACGTCAGCGGATTGCCAGGATGCCCGGTCCGTGCTTTCACCGTCCCTGAACAACTGCACCCCCGGCCGCTACTCGGTGGCAGGCAGAAAGGAACTCAGCTCGACGAACTCCGACCGGTGCCGAATATTCCAGTGCCGGCGTCCGGGGATTGTACGTGCACCGCCCGTGAACGGTGGCCACCAGGCGGCGCGAGGTGCCGCTGGCGACCGCTCTCCTCCCCTCAGGAACGACTGCTGGCCGCGCCCGCGCGTCCGTACCTGTCCACCTCGTGAAAGAAGCCTTCGATGACGTTCGACTCGCCACGCCTTCGCACCTCGTCGTACACGAACTTGCCGACTGCGAGGTCGAGGACCCCGAGCCCGAACGGCGAGAACACAATCGGGCGGACCGCCGGGAGGTCCACCTGGCCGGCCATCACCTGATACAGGGTGCCGTCGATGAAGTCCCGGCTTCCGGTGAGCTTTTCGGTCAGATGGGGAGAGGTGTCGGCCTTCAGGCAATGCTCGACGTCGTCCACCACATTCGCCGAGGCCAGCAGGACCTCGGGCGCCAGGTCGCGCAATGAGACGTTCAGAACGATCGGGTTGTGCGCGAACCAGCTCGGCTCGTGTACATGCGGAGCGGCCGCGACGGTCGCGAAGACCACCAGGTCCGAGGAGAGGATCAGCTCTTCGGCGCTCTCGTGAACGGTGATCCGTCCGACCTCGGCCGACTCCTCCAGATACGAGCGGAACCCTCCCGCATACTCGGTGGAGAGGTCGTGCACACCCACCTCGTCGAAGGCCCAGCCGGTCCGCGCGAGATAGGTGTGGATGTGACGGGCGATGAATCCCGTACCGATGAATCCGACCCGCCTGGGGCGGGTACGCCCGGGAGCCCGCGACAGCCAGTCCGCCGCGAGCGCCGCGGAAGCCGCGGTGCGGGCCGCACTGATGATCGAGCTCTCCAGGCATGCCACCGGATACCCGGTGTCGTAGTCGTTGAGCACGAGGACCGCGGAAGCCCGGGGTATCCCCGCGGCTACGTTCTCCGGGAAGCTGGAGATCCACTTCAAACCGTCGACCCGCGTGTCGCCGCCGATGGAAGCGGGCAGCGCGATGATGCGGGAAGAAGGGCGGTCAGGGAAACGCAGAAAATACGAAGGCGGGTTGACCGTGTCGCCCTCGCCATGCACCCGGTAGGCCGCCTCAACCAGGTCTACGGTGTGCTGCTCACGGCCGGTCAGAACGTCGTGCACCTGCGAGCCAGGTATCACGGCGAACGGCGGAACAAGATCTTCCTTTGTCATCGACAACTCCATTGCATCGGCCGGGTGAAGCTATTCGCACCCGGTGACCCTGAACTCATGCTCCGCAGCGCCACTGACAAGGAGCTGACGCCGGCGCGGACGTAAGGTGCCGCTGACAGCGCGCTGACGTCCGAACGGGGCATCGACCGTCCGCGCCCTGCACCCACTTCCTGTTGCTTCTCGTCCTGAAGCGCGTTGACGTGCTATGCGCATCCCGGACGAGACTCGTGACCGACTCGCCGTGAAGTTTGCGTTGTCGCTCCCACATCTGGACGAGCGGTAGCGACGGCTGTTGATGGCCGGGGAGAGGCGTGGAGGTCACGTTGGGGCCGGGCCGCACGGCCCGGCCGGACGGTGACATCGGAGAGGGGCAGAACGGCATGCTCTCGGTGCACTCGGCCACGACCCGCACCGGGGCCCCGCACTCGTCGTGCCGAATGCCCAGGACCGGCCCCTCCGGGGCGCCCTCATGCGGCTCCCCCCACTGCCGGAGCGCCACGAGAACGGGCCACAGGTCCCAGCCCTTGCGGGGGAGGCGGTATTCGTGACGGACGCGGCGGCCCGCTCCTGCTGCGGGACGGCCTTGAGGATGCCCGCCGCCGTCAACTTGCGGAGCCGGTCACACCGGGGACCAGCCCTGGTCGGAGTTCTTCGGATGCCGGGAGCGGTGGGCCACGCGGGCCCGGGTGGCCCTCGCGAGCCGGGTGTCACCGTGTTTTCATCCGCAGGTGGATCGTCTCCGCTTCGCGCCTCAGGGAAAGGGCCGCGGTGTACCCGTGCGTCTGCTGTATCGCCCTGGCGAGCTGGTGCAATGCCTGAACCCGGCCCATGCGATGCCCGGTGGCGCGGTGGACTTCCACTGCGCGCCGGGCGTGTTCGGCGGCCTGGGAGGGCGCACCGCCCACGAGGGCGATGCCGGCGAGGACGGTGAGGGCCTGGCCTTCCAGGAGGCGGTATCCGGTGCGGCGGCTCGTGTGGAGAGCCCGGTGGGCCAGTTCCGAGGCCGGCCCGCCGCGACCGGTGCGGTGGTGAGTGTCCGCCATCCGACGAGGCTCTCCACCGCCGCGTGGCAGTGATCCTGGCCGGATTCCCGCAGGATCCGCAGCGCCTGTTCGAAGTGGCTGAGAGCCCTGTCGTGGTCGGCGAGCCGGAGATGGGTGCTCGCCAAGGCGTTCAGGGCGTCCGCCTCGTGCCGTGTGTGGTCGTTCTCCCGGGCGAGAGCGAGCGCTCTCCGCGCGGTGTCGAGGGACTGACGAGGGCGGTCCAGGTCACGCTGGAGCCGGGCCAGAACGTACAGCGTGAAGCATTCGGTGTCACGGTCGCCGAGTTCCCGGTGCAGGTGCAGAGCCCGTAGCAAACCGTCCTCTGCCTCGGCGAGGCGTCCTTGCAGGCAGATCGCCTCGGCGAGATTGGCCAGGTCGATGGCCACGGCCCCGGCGGAGCCGCTCCTCTCGTCGAGGACGAGGGCCTGTCTGTGGTACTCCGCGGACCGGTCCAGCTGTCCGAGTTCCCGGCACAGGGAGCCGAGGTTGCCCGTGATGGCGGCCTGTCCGGCGACCCGGCCGGTCTCGATGTTGATCACCAGGGCTCGGGCGAGGTAATCGGTCGCCTGGTGGGGACGGCCCTGTTCCCAGTGCACGCCGGCGAGGTTGCTGAGAACGGCTGCCTGCCCGTCCCGCCATCCCACGCTCTGGGCGCAGGCCAGCGCACCTGTGTAGTGCTCCAGCGCACTGCCGAACCGGCCCTGCCGCATACAGGCGTCCCCGAGGCTGAGCCGCGCCGCACCCTCGGCCCATGCATTGCCGTCGGCCCGTGCGGCAGCCAGACCGGCCTGCGCCACGGCCAGCCAGTCGGAAGCGTACGAGCCGAGCCAGAAGAAGCCGCGCAGCCTGTCGGCGAGCAGCCACGCGGTCTTCCGGGCGTCATGCCGGGCGGCGTCCGATGGCTCGAGTTCCACTTACGGCAACATCAGTGTGAATGTCCCGCGCCCGTCCGGATTCTGACGGATCGTGCGCGCGTCCCCGCGCTTCGCGTATTCCATGGAAGGAAGATCCGCGTTGTCCCGACGGCTGTAAAGCTCGTGGCGGCCGTGGAAGAAGAGCCTGAGGACCGCCGTCGCCTCGGCGCTGGTCCTGGCCGCAGCGACCGGCGGCACCCTGGTGCTGCCGGTCACGGCATCGGCCTATTGGCGGCGACCGCGCCAAGACGGTGAGGGCGGGCGCCGTGGTGGCCGCTGTCCCGACGTGCGCGCCGTCACGGATGGCTTCTGGGCCACGGGACCGGCGAGGCGGGAGGGGTGGCCGTGCGCCGGCGGTCCGCGTCGCACCGTTCTGGATCTGACGGCGGTATCAGTCTGTACGCGCCGATCCGGTCGGTCCTGAACTCCACGTCCGCGGTCCCGGCGGGGCCCAAGTGGCCGATGTCCTCGGGCAGTTCGGTGTCGGACAGGGGCCTGCCCGCGTACGCCGCCATGAGGACGCCGACGCAGGCGCCGCGTTCTCCGGCGGAGAGACCCGGAGGGAAGCCGATGGCCCGGTCCTCGGTTCCGTCGGTGGTCAGTTGGTAGCGCAGCGCGGACGTCATGTCCGTCCCCGCTGTCGTGGTGGTGAGCTTCCAGAACTCGACCCGCATGGTGACCGGTTCGCACAGCGGCCCGACGGCGTCCGTGTCGCGCGGGCGGATCACGACGGCGGAGTTCCTGTCCGCAGCGGTCTCGTCGGTCGTGGCCTCGGGGAACGACACGGTGAGACGCAGCCACTCGGCCCGCTCCGTCGCCGACCAGCCGCCGTTCTCGCGGCAGCCACCGGCCTCGGCGCCGTCGGCCGTTGCCGAACAGCCGGCCGTCAGCAGGGCGAGAGCCGCCGCCAGTGACGTCAGCGACCCGTGCGCGAGTTGGCTCTTGGACATGGTCTCCCTCGATCGGAGCGGGCGAGGCGCGGGCACCTCGCGGAGTGGGCGGGGAGCAGTCTTCGCGGACCGTGCCGACGGGCGGGGCACCGGAAAGGGCCCTGTGGCCGATTCGTGATCAGCCGACGCCGCCGGTGTCCGGTGGCGTCCGTGCAGACCGTCTCGTGGCGGGGGCCCGCAGAGACCGGGTGGGAGACGGCTTGCCGTGCGGAAGGCCGGATCGCGACGATCCGTCGCCGAATTCCCCAAACAGTTGAGCGCTTGTCGTCGACTCTTCACGCTGTGCCTGTCAAGCGCCCGGAGGAACGGTCCCGGGCCTCACCGCTTCAGAAGCGAGTCGAGCATGGTGCGTGTCCGTTCGTCCTTGACGCAGTTGCCCGCCTACGTCCCGGGCCGCAAACTGCCCGGTGCGGTCGTGCTGGCCAGCAATGAATCCCCTTACGGGCTGCTGCCCGGGGTTGCCGGAACGCTCACGGAGCTGGCCGGCGGCGTGTCGAGGTACCCCGACATGAGCGCCACCTCACTCGTGCAGGTCATAGCCGGGCACCACGGTGTCGAACCGGAGCGGATCGCGGTGGGAGCCGGCTCCTCCGAGGTCTGCGGACAGCTGCTGCACTCGGTCGTGGGCCCCGGCGACGAGGTCGTCTTCGGCTGGCGGTCCTTCGAGGCGTACCCGATCCTCACGGCGGTCGCGGGCGGTACGGCGGTGAAGGTCCCGCTGCGCGATCACACACTGGATCTCGACGCCATGGCCGCGGCGATCACCGACCGGACCCGGCTGGTGTTCGTCTGCAATCCCAACAACCCCACCTCCACCGCGATCGGCGAGCGGGCGCTGCGCGACTTCGCGGACCGCGTTCCGGAGGATGTGCTGATCGTCGTCGACGAGGCCTACCGGGAGTACGCCGATCCGGCGCTGGTCCCCGATGCCCTCGCCCTGCTCGGCGACAGGCCGAACGTCGCGGTGCTGCGGACCTTCTCCAAGGCGTACGGCCTGGCGGGACTGCGCGTCGGCTACTGCGTGGCCCCGCGGGAGATCGCCGCCCAGGTACGCAAGACCCAGGTGCCGTTCAGTGTCAGCGCTCTCGCTCAGGAGGCCGCCGTCGTCGCCCTCGGCGAGCGCGCGGAGGTAGCCCGGCGGGCCGCCCTCACGGTTGCCGAACGCCAGCGCGTCACCCTGCGATTGGGCGCGCTCGGCTTCGAAGTCCCGGACTCCCAGGCCAACTTCGTCTGGCTGCCGCTCGCGGACGACAGCGCGGACTTCGCCGTGCACTGCCTTGACGGGAAGGTCGTGGTCCGCCCGTTCTTCGGCGAAGGCGTCCGGGTGACCATGGGTCTGCCGGAGGAGAACGACGCCCTGCTCGCGCTCGCGGCGAGCTGGAGAGGCTGAAGGCCATGCGCCCCAGTCCCTATGAGCGGCATCGCGAGCTGCTCCAGGAGGTCGTACGTGCCCTCGCGGCCGGTGAATGCCGTCGGCCCTTCACGGAGGCGACCGGACAGGATGCCGCCGACGCGGGTATGAGATCGACGCGGACGGCGGGGAAGGTCTTCGGCTCCCTGCTGGGACGGCCCTTCGACCTCGACCAGCCCGGAGAACTCGGCCGGGTGGCCACCGAGTCCTCCCCGTACGGCACAGGCACGTACGGCACAGGCACAGGCACGTACGGCACAGGCACAGACATGGGCATCGGCTATCCGCGCTGCGACCCGGCGGTGCTGGTCGCGGCCGCCGCGCGGGCGACGGCCGGATGGCGCGCCGCCGGGCCGTACCAACGTGCCGGGCTGGCCGTGGAGATACTGCGCCGGCTGAACACGCGCAGCCATGAGCTGGCCCTCGCGGTGCACCACACCACCGGCCAGCCTCCGGAGGCGGCGTTCCGGGCCGCCGGGCCGCGCGCCCAGGACCGCGCGCTGGAAGCCGTGGCCCAGGCCTTCGCCGAGTCGGCGCGCGTCCCCGCGGACCTGCGCTGGGAGAGCACCCCCCACAGAGGGCTGCCGTCGGCGATGCGGGGCACGTGCACCCTGGTGCCGCGCGGAGTGTCGCTGCTCGTCGGCTGCCCCGACTATCCCCTCTGGAACGGCTACCCGGGCCTGTTCGCCAGCCTGGTGACCGGCAATCCCGTGATCGTGGCCCCGCATCCGCGTTCCGTGCTGCCGCTGGCGATCACCGTCCGTGTCGCGCGGCAGGTGCTGGTGGAGGCCGGTCACCCCCCGGACATCGTGTCCCTGGCGGTGGCGGAACCGGGGGAGCGGCTGCACCAGAGGCTGGCCATGGACCCGGCGGTGCGCATCGTCGACTTCACCGGCTCGGCGCGATTCGCCGACTGGCTGGAGCAACACGCCCGCCAGGCCACCGTGTTCGCCACCCGGACCGGTCTGAACACCGTCGTCGTCGACTCCACCGAGGACTACCGGGGCCTGATGCGAGGCCTCGCCCACTCCATGTGCCTGTGCAGCGGCACCGTCCGCACCACGCCGCAGAACATCCTGGTGCCGAGGACGGGCATCGCGACCGACGAGGGACGCAAGAGTCTCAGGGACTTCGGCGCCGACCTCGGCGAGGCCGTGGACCGGCTGCTCGGGCATCCGGCGCGGGTGGCGCGACTGCTGGGGGCGATCGCCAGTGAGGAGGCGCGGGCGGCACTGACGCAGGCCGCCGGGTACGGCGCGGTGCTGCACCCGTCCCGGCCTCTGCCTCATCCGGACCGTCCCGGCGCCGATCTGCGCAGCCCGCTGCTCGTGCGGCTGGGGGCACGGGACGGGCGGATCTACGCCCGGGAGTGGCCGGGGCCGGTCTCGTTCCTGGTGGGCACCGACTCGACCTCGCACAGCCTGGCGCTCTTCCGCGGCACCGTGGGCCGCCACGGCGCCCTGTATGCCGCGGTGCACTCGACCGACCCACTGGTGCTGGCGGTCGCCGAGTCGGCGGCACTCGACGCCGGGGTGCATCTCGTGCAGAACCTCGCGGACGACTTCCCCGCCGACCCCTCCTCGGCCGGCGCGGACCTTCCCGCCTCGGGCGCCCACTTCGTCACGGGGCGGTTTCGGGTGGTGCGGTCCCGGCGGTACGCCGCGCCGGCCCCGGTCCAGGGGGCGGCCTCGGCAGCCCTGAACCCGGTGACGGCCCCGGCAGCCCTGAGCCCGGCGACGGCCCCCGCTCGGGTCCCGGTGCCTGAGGTCGGCTCCGCCACCGAGCTGGTCGACGTCTGAGACGGACGGGCGAGGGTGCCCGAGCCCGGGACAGAGCCGCCCTCCCGGGCTCCGGCCGGGCGGTCAGGCGCTCCAGACGGCTCCACGACCCCGCACCTCGTCGAAGACCAGCCAGGTGCGGGTCGAGCGCACTCCTGGCACCGCTTGGATGCTCTCCAGCACGATCCGGCGCAGCACCGAGTTGTCCGGCGTACGGACCAGCACCAGGACGTCGAAGTCGCCCGTGACGAGAGTGACATGCTCGACGTACGGGATCTCGCGCAGCTCGCGCGAGATGTTCCGCCACGCGTTCTGGTCGATCATCAGTGTCACGTACGCGCTCGTGCCGAGGCCGGCCCGCTGCGGGTTCAGCTGTGCGGTGAAGCCGGTGATGACCTCCTCGGCCACCAGCCTGCCGATGCGCGTGTACGCGTTGGCGCGCGAGATGTGCACCTGGTCGGCGAGCGCCCGGATCGACACCCGGCCGTCACCGAGGAGCTGGGCCAGGATCTGCCGGTCGATGTCGTCGAGCGGAACGGCAGTTCGTCCGGACACGGACCCCGGCGGCACGTTTTCCTCGGACACTTTGCTCTCCCAGCATGCTCGGTTCGGCAGTTCATCGCCGGTTCGGCCGAAGTATTGAACACATATTCCGTAGCGGCGACCATCCTCCTGTCAAGTGTCCAGAGAAAGCGAGTGCCCTCCATGTCCGTGAAGAGCCTCCGACAGACGGTCCAGGGCCTCCTGCCGTCCCTCACGCCGGTGCGGTTCGTGGCCGAGGACGGCATCCCGGTGGCCAAGTCGCCGGCCGGTTACCACGAGCCCCCGGTCGAGGCCCTGCGCGAGGCCTACCGTCGGATGGTCCTGGGGCGCCGGTTCGACACCCAGGCGACCGCGCTCACCAAGCAGGGGCGGCTCGCGGTCTACCCGTCCAGCCGGGGCCAGGAGGCCTGCCAGGTCGGCGCCGTGCTCGCGCTGCGCCCGGACGACTGGCTCTTCCCGACCTACCGGGACTCGATGGCGCTGGTCACCCGCGGCATCGACCCCCTGGAGGTGCTGACGCTGCTGCGCGGCGACTGGCACTGCGGCTACGACCCGGCCGCCGCCCGCGTCGCACCCCAGTGCACGCCGCTGGCCACCCAGGTGCTGCACGCCACCGGCATGGCGGAGTCGATGCGCCGCAAGGGCGAGGACGGCGTGGCGATGGCCCTCGCCGGGGACGGCGCCACCAGCGAGGGCGACTTCCACGAGGCGCTGAACTTCGCGGCCGTCTTCCGCGCGCCGGTCGTCTTCTTCGTCCAGAACAACAAGTACGCGATCTCCGTGCCGCTGGCCCGGCAGAACGTCGCGCCGGCCCTGGCGTACAAGGGCATCGGCTACGGGGTGCGCTCCGAGCAGGTCGACGGCAACGACCTGGTCGCCGTGCTGGCAGTGCTGACCGCGGCCGTCGAACACGCACGCGCCGGGAACGGCCCCTTCCTGGTCGAGGCCCACACCTACCGCATGGACGCGCACACCAACGCCGACGACGCGACCCGCTACCGGGACGACGAGGAGGTCGAGCGGTGGAGGGCCGCCGACCCGCTCAGCCGGCTGGAGGCACACCTGCGGGCCCGCGGCGTACTCACCGACGAGGATGTCGCGGCGTTTCGGGAGGAAGCGGAGGCCCTGGCCGCCGAGCTGCGCGCGGGCATGAACGCGGAAACCGTCCCCGACCCGCTGGAGCTCTTCGACCACGTCTACGCCGAGCCGACCCCACAACTGCGCGAACAGCGCGCCCTGTTGGCCGCCGAGCTGGCCGAAGCCGACGAACCCACCGATCCCACCACGCTTCAGACTCAGGAGGGCTGACGGCCATGGCCAAGGTCACGATGGCGCAGGCGCTGAACACCGCTCTGCGCGACGCACTGCGCGAGGACGAGCGCGTACTCGTCTTCGGCGAGGACGTCGGCCCGCTCGGCGGCGTCTTCCGGATCACCGACGGGCTGACCCGCGACTTCGGCGAGCAGCGCTGCTTCGACACCCCGCTGGCCGAGGCCGGCATCGTGGGACTGGCCGTCGGCATGGCGATGGGCGGCTTCCGGCCCGTGGTGGAGATGCAGTTCGACGCCTTCGCGTACCCGGCGTTCGAGCAGATCGCCTCCCACGTCGCCAAGCTCCGCAACCGCACCAGGGGGCGGCTCACGCTTCCGATGGTGATCCGCATCCCGTACGCGGGCGGCATCGGCGGAGTCGAGCACCACTGCGACTCCAGTGAGGCGTACTACGCGCACACGCCGGGACTGAAAGTCGTCACTCCGGCGACGGCCGAGGACGCGTACTGGCTGCTGCGCGACGCCGTGGCAGACCCCGACCCGGTCGTCTTCCTGGAGCCCAAGAAGCTGTACTGGTCGAGGGAGGACACCGACCTGGAGCGGCGCGGCGCGCTGCCGTTCGGGCGGGCGGCGGTCCGGCGGGAGGGCCGTGACGCCACGGTCGTCGCGTACGGGCCGTCGGTTCCGGTGGCCCTGGCCGCCGCGGAGGCCGCGGCGGCCGAGGGCATCGAACTGGAGGTCGTGGACCTGCGGACGGTCGTGCCCTTCGACGACGAGACGGTGACGGCATCGGTACGCCGGACCGGGCGCTGCCTTGTCGTCCAGGAAGCCCAGGGCTTCGCCGGCGTCGGGGCGGAGATCGCCGCACGCGTGCAGGAGCGCTGCTTCCACTCGCTGGCCGCACCCGTCCTGAGGGTCTCCGGCTTCGACATCCCCTACCCGCCGCCCAAGCTGGAACACGCGCACCTGCCCGGCGTCGACCGGATCCTCGACGCGGTCGACCGCCTCCAGTTCGCCGACGAGCCGGACACCCGGCACCTGCTGAGAGGAGCGGTCGCATGACCACCGCAACGCTCCAGGAGCAGCTGTTCCGGCTGCCCGACCTCGGCGAAGGACTGGCCGAGGCCGAGATCATCGAGTGGAAGGTCGCGGTCGGCGACACGGTGACGATCGACCAGATCGTGGTCGAGGTCGAGACCGCCAAGGCCGCGGTCGAGGTACCGGTCCCGTACGCGGGCACCGTGCTGCGGCTGCACGCGGAGGCGGGTACGGCCCTGGCGGTGGGGGAGCCGCTGATCACGGTGGGGGCGGCGGCCTCCGACGGCGTCGCGGCCTCCGAGGGGGCCGGGGGTGGCGGGGGCGCCGTCGGGTCCGGTGGCGGACCTCGCCCCGAGGCGCAGGGGGCCGGTACGGCCGATGGCACCTCCGGTACGGCGCCGGGCGGGCCGGTGCCGGTCGACGCGGCCGCCGAGCGTTACCGGGAGGAGGAACAGGCCGGTTCAGGCAACGTCCTGATCGGCTACGGCACCGGCCACGGCCCGGCGACTTCACGCCGCCGCCGTCGCCGCGTCGCCGCGGTGACCCCGGGCGAGGCGTCCGGGGGCGCGAGCGCATCGAGCGCGCGTGCCGCAGCCGCAGCCGCAGCCGCAGCCGCTGACGCCGCGGCCCCCGTCGGCGTCGGAATACCGGCGCACGACGGCCACCCAGCCCCGGTCACGGCAGGACCGCAGGCCCCGGCCGAGAGGCCCGCGCCACACGCACCCCGGGTGATCTCCCCCCTCGTACGGAGGATGGCCCGGGACCACGGTGTCGACCTCGCAGCTCTGGTGCCGTCCGGTCCCGCCGGCGTCGTCCTGAGACGGGACGTGGAGCAGGCCATCGCGCCGGCCCCGCAGGCGGCCACGGGCCCCGGCGTCATGGCGGGGGCCACGGCTCAGCAGACGCCCGCGCCGGAGGCGCCAAGGTCACCCGACGGTCCTGAACGCATCCCGCTGCGCGGGGTGCGGGGTGCCATCGCGAACAAGCTCTCCCGCAGCCGCACCGAGATCCCCGACGCCACCACCTGGGTCGACGCTGACGCGACCGGGCTGCTCCAGGCCAAGAAGGCGCTGGAAGCCGCCGAACCCGGCCGGCGCATCGGGTTGATGGCCCTGCTGGCCCGCATCTGCGTCGCCGGACTCAGCCGCTACCCGGAGCTGAACTCCACGGTGGACACCGAGCGACGGGAGATCGTCCGCTTCAGCGAGGTGCACCTCGGCTTCGCCGCCCAGACCGAACGCGGCCTGGTCGTCCCCGTCGTCCGCGACGCCCAGCACATGACGACGGTGCAACTGGCCGCCGAACTCACCCGGTTGACCGAGCTCGCCCGCGACGGGAGCCTGCCGCCCGACCGCATGACCGGCGGGACCTTCACCCTCAACAACTACGGCGTGTTCGGCGTCGACGGATCCACGCCCATCATCAACCACCCGGAGGCCGCCCTGCTCGGCGCGGGCCGCATCGTCGACAAACCCTGGGTGGTGGACGGCGCGCTCGCAGTGCGCAAGGTCATGCAGCTCTCCCTCAGCTTCGACCACCGGGTGTGCGACGGCGGTGTGGCCGGCGGCTTCCTGCGCTATGTGGCCGACTGCGTGGAGCGTCCGGTGATCCTGCTCGCCGACGTCTGATCCGGCCCTCGACTTCCTTTCGTCCGCCTGGGTGCTCCGCACCCATCTACCTACCGAACGTTCGGCCAGGAGCCCCTCGTGTCCACTGACCCACACCCCGACTTCTTCGTACGCCACACGGATCTGCTTCACCAGGCGGTGGAACGTGCCGCCGACCGCGGCTATTGGACGCCGTACCCGGAAACCCCCAGCCCTTCCGTGTACGGAGCCGGGGCACCCGAACTGGGCGAGGCCGCCTTCCGCGGCCTCCTCGGCCGCCACTTCCCCCTCGAAGGGCACCCCACGACCGGCACCGTCCCCGCCGCCGAGGTCTCCCCCTACGGCTTCCCCCTCGGCATCAGCTACCCCCACCTGGTGCCCGAGGTCGCCGTCGCGACGGCCAAGGCAGCCGCCGGGGCGTGGCGCGCCGCGAGCCCGGACACCAGGGCAGGCGTCGCGGCCGAGATCCTTGCCCGGCTGAACGCGGCGAGCTTCGAGATCGCGCACGCCGTCCAGCACACCACCGGCCAGCCCTTCGGTATGGCCTTCCAGGCAGGCGGCCCGCACGCCCAGGACCGCGGCCTCGAAGCGGTCGCGTACGCCTGGCAGGAACAGCGGCGCCATCCGGCCACCGCCCGCTGGAGCAAGCCGCGACGCAGGGGCGGTCCACTCGTCATGGACAAGACCTTCACCCCTGTCGGACGCGGAGTGGCGGTGCTGATCGCCTGCAACACCTTCCCCACCTGGAACGGCTATCCGGGGCTCTTCGCGAGCCTGGTCACCGGCAACCCGGTGGTGGTCAAGCCGCACCGGCGGGCCGTACTGCCGCTCGCGATCACCGTGCGCATCGCTCGCGAGGTGCTGGCGGAGGCCGGATTCGACCCGGACGTGGTGCTGCTGGCCGCCGAGCGTCCCGAGGAGCGCACCGCCCCCGCCCTGGCCATCCATCCCGACGTGCGCATCGTGGACTTCACCGGCTCCAGCGAGTTCGGCGGCTGGCTGGAGAGCAACGCCCGCCAGGCCGTCGTACATACGGAGAAGTCCGGGCTCAACACCGTCGTCGTCGACTCCACGGACGACTACGCGGGTCTCCTGCGCAACCTGGCGTTCTCGCTCTCCCTCTACAGCGGCCAGATGTGCACCACGCCGCAGAACGTCCTCGTCCCCCGCGACGGCATCCCCACCGACCAAGGGCCGCGCACGGCCGACGAGTTCGCCGCAGACCTGGGCGCCGCCCTGGACAAGCTGCTCGACGACCCGGCCCGCGCCGCCGCCACCCTCGGCGCGATCGTGAACGACGGGGTGCTGGGCCGTCTGGCGGAGGCGGCGGCCCTGGACCTTACCGCCCACCCCTCCCGCGAACCGGCCCACCCCGACCACCCGGAGGCGGTGGTCCGCACCCCGCTGGTGGCCCGGCTCGACGCCGAGGCCGACGAAAAGACGTACACCAGTGAGTGGTTCGGGCCGGTCTCCTTCGTCATCGGCACCGACTCCACCGCACACAGCCTGCGGCTTCTGCACGACACCGTGCGGCGGCACGGCGCCCTGACCGCCGCCGTGTACGCGACCCACGAGGGCGTACTGGAGGCGGCACGGGCGACCGCGTTGGAAGCGGGCGTGCACCTGTCGGAGAACCTGACCGGCGGCGTCTTCGTCAACCAGTCCGCCGCCTTCAGCGACTTCCACGGCACCGCGGCCAACCCCGCCGCCAACGCCGCCCTCACCGACCCGGCGTTCGTCACCGGCCGGTTCTCGGTCGTCCAGTCCCGCCGCCACGCGCCCGCCCTCGCCGAGGAGAACGCCGATGCCTGACGAGGTCTATCTGATCGACGGGGCCCGCACCCCACAGGGCCGTTACGGCGGCGCCCTGGCGTCCGTACGCCCCGACGACCTGGCCGCCCTCGTCGTCGGAGAGGCGGTACGACGCTCCGGGGTGCCGGCCGACGCCGTGGACGAGGTGATCCTCGGCGCCGCCAACCAGGCCGGCGAGGACAACCGGGACGTGGCCCGGATGGCGGTACTGCTGGCCGGACTGCCGCACACCGTGCCCGGCTACACCGTCAACCGGCTCTGCGCCTCCGGGCTGACGGCCGTCGCCTCGGCGGCCCACTCGATCCGGGCGGGGGAAGCCGACCTGGTCGTGGCGGGCGGAGTGGAGTCGATGACCCGGGCCCCCTGGGTGATGGCCAAACCCGGAACGCCCTGGGCCCGGCCCGGCGAGACGCACGACACCTCCATCGGCTGGCGCTTCACCAACCCGCGCTTCCCCGCCACGACCACCCTGTCGATGGGTGAGACGGCGGAGGAGGTCGCCGCTCTGGACGGCATCACACGCCTCGACGCGGACGCCTTCTCCCTGCGCAGCCACCGGCGGGCGCTCGTCGCCCAGCAGGCGGGCCGCTTCGCGAAGGAGATCGTCCCGGTGCCGGTGAAGGACGGCGAGGTGACCCAGGACGAGGGGCCCCGGCCGGCCACCTCGCTGGAGAAGCTGGGCGGACTGCGCACCGTCTTCCGCGCCGACGGAATCGTCACCGCGGGCAACTCCTCGCCGCTGTCCGACGGGGCCGCGGCCCTGGTGGTGGCGAGCGGGGCGGCGGTCGAGCGGTACGGGCTCACTCCCCGGGCCCGTGTCGTCACCGCCGCCTCGGCCGGGGTCGAGCCCCACCTGATGGGGCTCGGTCCCGTGCCGGCCACCGCCAAGGCGCTGGACCGGGCCGGATGGAAGGCCGGTGACCTGGACGCGGTCGAGCTGAACGAGGCCTTCGCCGCCCAGGCGTTGGCGGTCGTCCGCCGGCTGAAGCTCGAAGCGGACCGCGTCAACGCCGACGGCGGCGCCATCGCCCTCGGTCACCCGCTGGGCTGCTCCGGCGCCCGCATCCTGCTCACCCTGCTCGGCCGCATGGAACGCGAGGACGCCCGCCGGGGCCTGGCGACCCTCTGCGTCGGCGTCGGACAGGGCGTGGCGATGCTCGTGGAGCGGCCATGAGCACGTCCATGAGCACGTCGTACGACACCTTGCTGGTCGAGGAGCACGCGGACCGCGTCGTCGTCACCCTGCACCGGCCCGAGGCCCGCAACGCCATCAGCGGCCGCATGATCGCCGAACTGCACCGCATGTGCGAGGACTTGGAGCGCGACCCCAAACTGCTGCTGCTCACCGGCCACGGCGGAGTCTTCGCCGGCGGCGCCGACATCGCCGAACTGCTCAGGCGCGGCCGCGACGAGGCGCTTCAGGGCATCAACAGCCGCCTGTTCGAGCGGGTGCGCAGGCTGCCCCTGCCCACTGTGGCCGCCGTGGACGGCTGGGCGCTCGGCGGCGGCGCCGAGCTGGCGTACGCCTGCGACATCCGGATCGCCGGACCGGACGCCGTCTTCGGCAACCCCGAACCGGGCCTGGGCATCCTGGCCGCCGCCGGGGCCTGTTGGCGGCTCAGGGAGCTGGTCGGCGAGTCGGTGGCCAAGCAGGTCCTGCTCGCCGGGCGGAACCTCGACGCGCCTGCCGCACTCGCCTGCGGGCTGGTCATGGACGTCGTACCGGCGGACCGGCTGATCGCCGAGGCGGACGCCCTGCTCGACCGCATGGCCCGTTCCTCGGCACTCGCCCTGCGCCTCACCAAGCTCGTCACGGACGCCCCGGGTGCCCATCCGGTGGCCGACGACCTCGCCCAGGCCGTGCTGTTCGAAGGCCGCGACAAGGAGGAGCGCATGACGCGCTTCCTGAAGAAGAACGACAAGTACGAGAACCACGAGAAGTACGAGAACCACGAGAAGAACGAGAAGAACGGAGGCCGGGCATGACCTCGGCATCAGCACCACCCACCGTCGTCGGGGTGATCGGCGGCGGTCGGATGGGCGCCGGGATCGCCCAGTCCTTCGCGGCCGCCGGGTCGTTCGTGGTCGTAGTGGAAGACGACGCCGCGGCCGCGGACGCCGCCCTGGAC
>NZ_JBQQCG010000106.1:0-34864 GCF_052245575.1 Streptomyces sp. 2A115
ACCCAAGACGGCCGGCACTCGACGACCGGCGGTGGCGCCTCGTCAGGGGCGCGGGGAACTGCGCGACCAGCCCCCGGGGGCCTGCCCGTCAACTCGGGCCTCGTGCAGGTCAATTGGGTGAGTGACGACTTGACAGGGGCGCAGCCTCCCCAGTAACTCTAGCCACATGACATTCATTTTCACCAGCGGAGCGTGACCGTGCGCGTCGCGTTCGTCGGCAAGGGCGGCAGTGGCAAGACCACCCTGTCCGCTCTCTTCTCCCGTCACCTGGCGCGCTCCGGCGCACCGGTCGTCGCCATCGACGGCGACATCAACCAGCATCTGGCGTACGCCCTCGGTCTCGACGAGGCGGAGTCCTTCGCCGCGCCGCCCCTCAGCTCACGGCTGGGCGAGATCAAGGACTTCCTGCGCGGCGGCAACCCGCGCATCGCCTCCCGCGAAGCCATGATCAAGACCACCCCGCCGGGCCAGGGCTCCCGGCTGCTGCGCCCGCTCGGCGACGACGAGATCCACGCCCGGCACGTCCAGCTCGTGGACGGCGTACCGGTGATGGTGACCGGCGCCTTCGACGAGAGCGACCTCGGGGTGTCCTGCTACCACTCCAAGCTGGGCGCGGTCGAGCTGTACCTCAACCACCTCGTGGACGGCCCCGGCGAGTACGTCGTCGTCGACATGACGGCCGGCGCCGACGCCTTCGCCTCCGGCCTGTTCACCCGCTTCGACCTGACCTTCCTGGTCGCCGAACCGACCCGCAAGGGCGTCTCCGTCTACCGCCAGTACCGCGAACACGCCGCCGAGTTCGGCATCCCGGTCGCCGTGGTCGGCAACAAGGTCACCGGCGAGGACGACCTGCTCTTCCTCAAGGAACACGTCGGCGACGACCTCCTGGCGTACTGCGAGCACTCCTCCTGGGTTCGTGCCCGCGAACAGGGGCGCGGCGAAGGCGAGTTGGAGCCCCACAACCTCCACACCCTGCGTCTGCTCAAGGACGCGGTCGACGCCCGTACGAAGGACTGGGACGCCTTCCAGCGGCACGCGGTCGAGTTCCACCTGCGCAACGCCACGGCGTGGGCCGACCGGGCGACGGGCCAGAACCTCGCCGCCCAGGTGGACCCGGACTTCCGCCACGGCCCCGAGGCCCTGACGCACTCCGCCTGACCCGGCTCACCCAGCCCTCCACAGTCACACCCAGCCCCCGCATCCACCTCCCCCACACACACACACCACTCCCCCACCCGAATCAAAAGACAGGAACCCCTTCATGTCGCTCGACGTCTCCCCGCAGCTGCTCGCCGAAGCCGAGGCCGGCCAGGTGCGGGAGGAGGACTTCGTGGAAACGGTCCGTACGTCCCTGCCGTACGCCTACGATCTCGTCGCCCGCCTCGCCGACGAACTCCTCACCGGGAAAGCCGAGTTCGCCGACAACCAGACCCCGCCGCCCTCGGAGAAGGAGCGCGGTCAGCTCCTTCGTGCCCTGTCCAGCGACGCGATCCGGGGCAGCCTGGAGCGTCACTTCGGCATCGCCCTGGCCTTCCAGAACTGTCACCGTGTCGCGGCCTTCCACCCCGAGGCCCACGGCGGCGAGACGTACACCCGCTTCACCTCGCTGCGCTCGCAGATCCTCAACCAGTCACCGGAGTTCCGCGACTGCTGACACGGATTTCCAGTAGTCCCAGGCAGTCCGAAGCAGTCCGAAGCAGTCCCAGGCATTTCCAGTAGTTCCAGGTGGCTGCACGTAGTTCCAGGTGGTTCCAGTAAGGGGTCTGCTGGGGTAATCCCCCATACACACAGGCCCGTAGGCAGGATGTGACGGCCGGGCAAGATCCGCGAGGCTCTTCGCATGACGAAGACCAAGCGAAACGCCGCCCTGTTCGCCGCGTCCGCCGCGGTCCTGGGCCTCACCGCGTCCCTCACCGCACCTCTCACGGCGACGGCCTCGACGCCCGCTCCCGCTCCGGCCAAGCCCGCCAAACCCCTCGGCTGGGTGAAGTGCGAGGGGAGCGGGCTCGACCCCCGGCAGGAGTGCGCGACCGTCCAGGTGCCGATGGACTACTCCGATCCAGGCGGCAAGAAGATCGGCATAGCCGTCTCCCGCATCCCGAGCGAGAACCCGGCCGCACGTCGCGGCGCGTTACTCCTGATCCCGGGCGGGCCGGGCGGCTCCAGCCTCAACAACCCGTCGGGGAAAGGGCAGAAGCTGCCGCGGGAGGTGCGGGACGCGTACGACCTGATCGGCTTCGACCCGCGCGGGTTCGGCCGCTCGGCCCCGGTCAGCTGCGGCTTGGAACACGGCGACCTGGCCCTCTCGAAACTGCGGCCCTGGCCCGCTCCGGACGGATCCGTCACCGAAAACATGGCCACTGCCCGGCGGATGTCCGAGGCCTGCGCGAGCAACGGCGGCGAGCTGATGCGCCACATCAGCACGGCCAACAACGCCCGCGACCTCGACCGCGTCCGGGCAGCCCTCGGCGAGCGCGAGATCTCCGCGTGGGGCGTCTCGTACGGGACGTACGTCGGGGCCGTGTACAGCCAGCTGTTCCCGCACCGCACAGACCGTTTCGTGCTGGACAGCAACGACGACCCCGACCACACGCGGGTCGCCCGCGGCTGGCTCGCCGCGCACGAGGCCGGCGTCGAGGACGTATTCCCCGAGTTCGCCAAGTGGGCGTCGACACCCGGAAACCGGTACCGGCTGGCCGATACGGCGGCCGAGGTGCGGCCGCTCTTCCTGCGCCTCGCCGCCCGCCTCGACCGTGAGCCGATCCCCTGGCCCGGTGCCAACCCGGCGGAGCTGAACGGCAACGTACTGCGCCAGGCCATGCTGAGCACGTTCTACGACACCGACCGCTTCCCGGAGCTGGCCCAGCTGATCCGGGCCGCGCGGAAGGGCACGGTGCCGCCCGCGCCCGAGTCGCCGTCGGAGCCGGTGCTGCAGAACGTCGCCGCGGTCGGTGCCGGGACCCTCTGCAACGATGTCGAGTGGCCCACGTCAACTGCCGTGTACCAGAAGGGAGTCGACGAGAGCCGGGTCGCGTACCCGCTGACCGCGGGCATGCCGAGGAACGCGATGGTCTGCGCCGCCTGGCCGTCCCGGCCGAAGGAGGCCCCGGTACGGATCACCGACCGCGGTCCGTCCAACATCCTCCTCATCCAGAACGAGCGGGACGTTGCCACCCCGCTGAGCGGCGCCCTCAAGCTCCGCGAGGCCCTCGGCAAGCGGGCCACCATGGTGACCGTGAACGCCACCGGGCACGACTCCTACCTCGCCAACGGCAACGCGTGCGGAGACCGGACGGTGTCCCGTTATCTGGCCACGGGTGAGCGGCCGGGGCGGGACACGTACTGCGGTTGATGTGAGCTGACGCCGGGTTCGACAGGCCGATCGGGCACCTGTGAGCCTCCGGTGCCGGAAGTGTGGCCTCCGTCACAGGTAGTCCGGTCCGGCGCTGCCTTCGGAGTACCGGACCCGGTCCGAGCTGCGGAAAGGCAGTGCCCGGCCGTAGGACCGGCGCCATGGCATCCGACACAGCGCCGGGTCACCCGCGGCGGCTATCGTGTCGACGCGAATCGAACACGGAGTAGGTCGCGGAAAGTCGGAGAAGGGCGCGCTGTGTCGGACGAGGGGCGGCTGGTCGCCGGGCGGTACCGGCTGATCGAGCGGATCGGCCGCGGTGGCATGGGCACCGTGTGGCGTGCCGAGGACGAGGTCCTCAGCCGCGGGGTCGCGCTCAAGCGGCTGCACGTCCAGCGGCACCTGTCCGACGACGAACTCGCCACCGTCTATGAACGCACCCGCCGCGAGGCACGCAGCGCCGCCCGTATCGCCCACCCCAACGTGGTCGTCGTCCATGACGTCGTGGACGACGAGGGGCTGCCCTGCATCGTCATGGAGTACGTGCCCTCGACGACGCTCGAGGCCCTGCTGAAGGGCGGCGGGGGCGTACCGCCCGGCGAGGCCGCCCGGATCGGCCTCGGCATGATCGCCGCTCTCCGGGCCGCCCACTCGGCCGGCGTACTGCACCGCGACGTCAAGCCCGGCAACGTCCTGCTGGGTGCTGACGGCCGCGTAGTCCTCACCGACTTCGGCATCGCCATGGCGACCGGCACCTCGACGCTGACCAAGACCGGCGAGATCATCGGCTCGATCGACTACATCGCGCCCGAGCGGATGAGGGGCCGGAAGCCCGGCCCCGCCGCGGACCTCTGGGCGCTGGGGGCGACCCTCTACCAGTCCGTCGAGGGGCGGCCCCCGTTCCGCAAGGACACGGCGGTGGAGACCGCGTACGCCATCGCCGTCGACCCGCTCACCCCCATGAAGCAGGCCGGACCGCTCGAACCCCTCATCGAGGCGCTGCTGGCCAAGGACCCGGACGAGCGTCCGTCGGCGGACGAGACGGAGCGGACGCTGCGGAGCGTGGCGGCGGGGGCGCCGAGCGACATGACGGAGGCCGCGCAGGCGTCGGCCACGATGACGCCGACGGCTCCGGTTCGTACCACGCTCGCCGTTTCCGGAACGATGCCGACCACGCCCACGCCGACTCCCACACCCACACCCACACCCACCCCCGTCGGCCGGGGCCGCAAGCGGCGCGCGATCGTCTGGAGCGCCGCGGTCGTGACGCTGGCCGCCGTGGCCGCGGCGGGCGGGCTCTACGCGGTGTCGGCCGACGACGACGGGACGCGGGGCACCGCGACGGCGCCCTCCCCCACCGCGTCCGAGCCGCCGCCCGTCCCCAAGGGGTTCCACCTGGTCAGGGAGGAGGCGCTGGGCGTCTCCTTTCCTGTTCCGGACGGCTGGGAGCGCCGCAGCAAGACGGCGACCGCCGAACAGGTCAGCTACATCGACAAGTCGGGCCTCGCCGAGCTCACCATCGGCACCGTGAACCCCGCGGGCGCGAACCCCGTGTCGCACTTCGAGAACATCGAGGCGAACACCAAGCTCAACTACTCCACGTACCGGAAGCTGCGCATGCAGCGCACAACGTTCCAGGGGAAGCCCGCGGCGGTGTGGGAGTTCACCTTCGAGGGACGGGCCCGGGCCTTCCGTGCCATCGACTTCGGCTTCGGCGAGGCGGGCGGCACGGAGTACGACATCTACCTCTCGGCACCGGACGCCCGATGGGACACGTACCGCCCCGTCTTCGACAGGGCCAAGGAAGGCTTCCGCGTCGGCTGACGACGACGGTCAGCCGTGACGGTCCTCCGGCAGGACCGGTGCCGGGATGTCCGCGGTGTCGAAGTCGCCCGCGATGATCTGCGCGGCGAGGGCCGTGAGGCGCAGCTGACGGCCGCGCGCGTACGAGCGGAACGTGGCGAAGGCGTCGTCCACCGAGACGTTCCAGCGCTCGGCCAGGACTCCCTTGACCTGTTCGACCAGGATGCGGCTGGTGAGTGCCGTCTGGAGCTGGCTGTTCTCCACGTGCGACTGTTCCAGCGTGCGCTGCTGGAGTATCGAGATCGTGGCCACGTCGGCGAGCGCCTGGGCGAGCGCGATGTCGGCTTCGCCGAGGCGGTGCGGTGTCCTCTGGAAGAGGTTGAGCGCGCCGACGACCCGGTTGCGCAGGCGCAGCGGAAAGGCGTGTGTGGCCACGTAACCCGTTTCGCGGGCCCGCACGGCGAAGCCCGGCCAGGACTCCGACGTCTCGCGGTCCGTCAGGTCGATGTTGGTGCGGGCCGCGCCGGTGGTGTAGCACTCCACGCACGGGCCCTGGTCGTGCTGGAGCGCGAACAGCTCCAGCAGGCGCGTGTGTTCGTCCGAGGCGGCGATGATCTGCAGCTCGCCGTGCGCGTCCACGAGGAGGATGCCGGCCGCCGAGACGTCCAGCAGCTCGACGCAACGCGTGGACAGCCGTTGCAGCAGATCGATGACGTCGAAGTCCTCGACGAGGGAGTCCGCGACCTCCACGAAGACCTCGACCAGCCGCTGTTCGCGGGCCATTCCGATCATTCCTTTCCACCGTCGGGCGAGTAAGGCCCGTTCATGTCGTCGTCCGAGTCGTCCGAGTCGTCCAAGCCATCCGAGTCATCCGAGTCATCCGAGTCATCCAAGTCGTCACAGTCGTTGAAGCGGAGCCTGCGCGCGACCACGTCGTTCGCGACCTCTCCGAGAGAGCGCTCGCTGCTGTAGGCGTGGGCGCGCAGGCGCAGGAGGGCCTCGTCCATCGGTAGACCGAGCTGGACGCTGATCATTCCCGTGGCCTGGTGCACCGCGGCGCGGTGCAGTCCCGTCGGCCGCTCCAGGATCACGCGGAGCGGCGGCCCGCCGACCCCGTTCAGGAACGCGCCGGTCAGCGCGGCGGCCAGAGCCGTGGCGTCCGCGCACTGCTGCGCGGTCATCGTCCGGTTCTTGTCGGAGAGCACGGTCAGTACGCCCAGCCGGATGGCCCCGATGCCCAAGGGGAAGCAACACACCCCGTGTATGCCCAACTCCCTTGTGGGCGGCAGCAGCGCGGGCCATCGGTCGGGGCGTACCCGGTCCAGGTCCGGCTCCAGGACGGGTGTCCCGGTGCGCAGCGCGTCCGGGCCCGGGCCCTCGCCCAGCGTGAACTGGAGTTCCTCGAAACGTGCGCTCACCTCGGGATGGCACCAGAGCGGCTCCGCCGTCCGGCCGTTGCCCACGAGCAGCGACAGCGCGACGCCCTCGGCGCCGAGTGCCCGCGCGGTCGCGCGGGCCGGATCACCGCGCCGCCCACCGAGGTGCAGCGACCGGAGGACGTCGGCCATGCCGTCGCTGATCACCAATTTCCGATCCGCCGCGGCCGGGGCCCTCCGGGCGAGGAACCGACCGGCCTGCGCCGTACCCTACGCGGATCGGTCCGCGGCCGCGCTTGGTTGTGCCGGGCCGTCGGCGGGCACGCCCCGCCAGGCGTCGTGGGCACTCGCGTACCGGGGGAACCGCTCCACGAGAGAGCCTGCCCGGAACACCAGTCCTATGCCGGGGCGGGTGTAGACGACTCGCGTCCACCCGCGCCGCTCCCGGCAGTCGTCCCACGCCGCGCACAGCGGGTCCAGGACGCTGCCGTCCATGAACGTGACGCCGCTCAGGTCGACGACGAGGAAGAGGCGCCCGGTGCCGTGGCGGACGCTCTCCAGGACGCGGGTGAGGTCCGGGGTGGTCGTCAGGTCCAGCTCGCCGCACGCCCGGACCACACGGCAGTCGTCGAAGCACTTGTCGAACAGGTCGGGATACGGGTCGGGATACGGACCCATGTGCCCCATCTCCTCTCTACGGAGGAGCTCTCCAGCGTCTGCGGAGGAGCTCTCCGAGGTGGCTTTCGCCTTGCGCAGGGCCTCTGTTGCGCGGAACGGGATTTCACGGAGAGGGCCGGGGGCACGGGCTGCCGTAGGGCGAGGGTACTGCTGGGGAGGAGTGGCTCGGGGGCGAAGCCGCAAGGGACGCAGGGAAGTTGGTACGGGTGGCCACCCGGGCAAGCCGTACGGTCTCCGGAGCCTTGTTTCCCAGCGGGCGGGGTACGGTGGGGGCACTGAGGGCATGTCGTACACCGGTGATCGAGCCGGTCTCGTCCTTGGCGTACTACGACGCCGGGACGTTCAGCGCCCGGGGCAGGGCCCGCTTCATGACGGCCGAAGCCGTTGATGTGCTGCCTGTTCTGCCTGTTCGGCCCGTTCTACGCGTTCGGCTTGGTCCGCCCGCGCACCGAACGAACCGCCGGCACGCGGAACTCGTGCCACCAGACAGGAGCGCTTCCATGACCACTGTCCCCGTCCTCGAACCTCTGCCGCCCTCCCAGCCCCTCGCTCGCCTGCGCCTGGCTCCGCACAGTGCGCTGCCGCGCCGCATCGACGGGGCCTGGTGGCCCAGGTCGCGCGATCTGCTTGCCGAACTTCCGGTGTTGATCGGGGCGTTGCCCCGTACCTGGGGGCAGATCACCGGCGTCACCGTGAACACGGCGATGTGGTCGGCGTCGCCCGGCCGGATGCTCGTCGCCAACCATGTCGTACGCCTGAGCAGGTCGTCCGGAACGCAAGGTCGGCACACCGTCTGCCTGCTCAGCCCCGGCCGGGGCCGCTGGGATCTGCTGGTCGTGCCGCCGGAGGTCGACGCGGCGGACGCGGAGCCGCTCATGGCCGCGGTGGCGCTTCCGCTGGGTTGAACGGGAGCACTGTGGTGGGCTGCGTGATGTTGGGTGCGGGTTGATGGGGGCTGGTCGCGCAGTTCCCCGCGCCCCTTATGGGGCGCCCCCGCCCCTGACGGGGCGGGGCATCAGCCGCCACCCAAGACCACCGCACGTCGATGCTCCGCAGGACTGTCCACACTCGCCCGGCTGGCCTAGGCTCGGAGTGAGTGATGAGCGAGGCTCCTTGCGAGTCCGGCCACCGTTTCCGTTTCGAAGTCGCGGTCGGCGACTTCCGGCGCGCCCCCTGCCCCCGGGTGCCATCGCCCCTTGACCCCGGGCGCAAGACGAGGCCACCACGGCCGAGGCCACAACTCCCGTATCCCCGCCGCCCCTTCGCGGCCGGGCCCCTCCACTTGTCCCTGTCGGACCCGTCGCTGCGCACTCCCGCGTGCCGCGCGGCCCGACGAGGGATCCCATGCCCTGTAAGCGCCGACCGGGGGGCGGCACGGCAGGGCGGTGCGGTCGCCGCCGAGGCACGGGTCATCGGCGGCGACCGTCACACCGCGCGCCGCGGCGACGGGTGACTTGGACGGCTCACTTCGTCCCGTGCGCGCCACCCTCGCTGTCACCCTCACCCTCGCCCTCCCTCTTCGCCCGCCGCATCGCCCCGCCCAGGCTCTCGGTGATGGCGCCGGTCGCGGTGGTGAGGAGTGCGCCGAGTTCGGGGAGGCGGTCGCGGGTGACGCGGGTGGCCGGGCCCGAGACGCTCACGGCTGTGGTGACCTCGCCCTTGTGGTCGTAGACCGGGGCGGCGACACAGCGGATGTCCTGCTCGTTCTCCACGTCGTCGACGGCGTAGCCGCGCTGCCGGATGAGGGCGAGCTCGTCGCGCAGCCGCTCGGGAGAGGTGATGGTGGCCGGGGTGCGGGCCGGCATGCCCGCCTTGATGACCTGGTCGATGACGTCGTCCCCGGTGTGGGCGAGGAAGACCTTGCCGGTGGCGGTGCAGTAGGCCGGCTGGCGGCTGCCGACCCGGGAGTGCATCCGTACCGCCTGAGGGCTCTCGACCTTGTCGATATAGACGATCTCCGGGGGGTCGAAGGTCACGAGGTGGACCGTCTCGCCGCTGTCCTCGGCGAGCCCGTGGAGTACAGGAGACGTGATCTGCCGGGTGTCGCGCCGCTCCAGGTAGGCCTGGCCGAGCAGCGCGTTCTGCGGGCCCAGGCGGTAACGGCCCGACTCGGGATCCTGGTCCACCAGCCGTACCTCCCGCAGCGGCGCCACGAGTCGCAGCACGGTGGACTTGCTCATCTGGAGCCCGGCGGCGAGGTCGGTCAGCGTGACGCCGTGCGGATGGCTCCTGTCCTCGGCCAGGTACATCAGGATGCCCAGCGCGCGCCGCAGGGAGGACGAGGCGTTGCGACGGTCCGCGGCGGGCGCGGGCGCGTCAGGAGTCTCTTTCACGTGGCGATCCTAACGTGCTGCATAGCAAAACCAGATGTCACATATTGAAATAGACCATTGACGCCCATGAGGCCCTGGGGCTAGCTTCTGCGCAACGTCAATGCGAAATGCGAAATCACGTTTTGCATAGCAGAACAGTCGAGCTCTTCTGGAGCTTCCCCCCGGCGACCGTCGACGCTCGCCGTCTCCCCGCCCCAGCCTCTCCGCTCCGGCCTACCAAGGCCTGCGTCCCCGCGCTCCCGGAAGGGAAACCCCGTGACAAGACTTCGTCACCGTACCCGCCCCCTGATGATGATTTGTGCCGGTGTGACCGGCGTCGCGGTCCTCTCCGCGTGCAGTTCCAGCAGCACCGGTACCTCGGCATCCGGCGCCCAGTCCTCGACGCTTCAGACGGTCACCAAGCGCGGCACGCTGAACGTCGCCAGCTGCCTGACGTTCCCGCCGTTCGGCTCGGTGAACAAGGACAACAAGCCGCAGGGCTTCGACGTCGACGTCGCCACCGCGATGGCTACGGCCCTCGGCGTCAAGGTCAAGATCGTCGACACCACCTCCGCCAACCGCATTCCGAACCTTCAGACCAAGAAGGTCGACGCGGTGGTCTGCAACTTCACGACGACCGCCGAGCGCGCGAAGCAGGTCGCCTTCAGCGACCCCTACATCGTCGCGGGCGAGGTGCTGCTGGTGAAGAAGGCCAGCAACATCGACGACATCGACGACCTCTCCGGCAAGACGGTCGCGGTGACCAAGGGGTCCACGAACGGCGACGCGGTCAAGGCCGGCAACCCGGCGGCGAAGATCCAGGAGTACGACACCTCCTCCGCCGCCGTGCTCGCGGTCAAGCAGGGCCAGGCCGACGCCATGGTCGAGGACTCCAACTTCCTCAACTACCAGGCCAAGCTGGACACTTCCCTCAAGGTCACCAAGGATTCCGTCGTACCGCTGGAGTACAACGCCATCGGGGTCCAGCAGGGCGACGCGACCTGGCTCCAGTGGGTCAACACCTGGCTGCGGGAGTTCAACACCTCCGGCCAGGCCGACGCCCTCTACAAGAAGTGGTTCGGCGTCGACCGCGTCTACCCGCTCACCCCGTCCTACTGAGCAGTCAGTGAGTCCCGTCGGGCGGCGGCATCCCCACCGCCGCCCCGGGGAGGAGTCCCATGTTCGCCGACTGGAATTACGCACTCCAGGACTGGCCCACCTACGTCAGCGCGGCCTGGCTGACCCTGAAGCTCTCCCTCGCCGCCTTCGCCCTCGCGTTCGCCCTCGGCCTGCTCGGCGCCCTGGCCCGCAGATCCCGGTACGTCGTGCTGCGCGCCCCGGCGGCCGTCTACGTCGAGGTCATCCGCAACACACCCGTCCTGCTGCAGATGTTCGTCGCCTACTTCGCGCTGCCGTCGGCCGGCCTGCGACTGAGCCCCGTACAGGCGGGCGTACTCGCACTCGGCGTCAACGTCGGCGCGTACCTCACCGAGATCTTCCGGGCCGGCATCCAGGCCGTCCCGAGCGGCCAGCGCGAGGCGGCCCGTGTGCTGGCCCTGAGCCCGCCGCGCACCTTCGTGCACGTGGTGCTCCCGCAGGCGCTGCGCCACGTCTACCCGGCCGTGGTGAACCAGCTCGTCCAGATCATCCTGGGTTCGTCGCTGCTCTCCGCCATCTCCGTGCCGGAGCTCACCGGCGAGGCCATGGTCATCAACTCCCGCACCCTGCTGACCGTCCAGGTCTTCGGCATCGCCGCGGTGCTGTATCTCCTGCTCACCAACCTGGTCGTCGTGGTAGCGGGAGTGGTCGGCCGGGTGGCGTTCAAGCCGCCCCTGCCCACGGCCGTACGTCCCCGCCCGCTGGACGCCGTACGCCGGTTCCTTCCCTCGCGTCCCGTACCCGACGGCCGCAACGTCCGTAAGGAGGCGGCGTGATGGACTGGTCGGTCATCTGGTCGAACCGTGATCTGTTCACCGCCGGGCTCCGGGCCACCGTGCTGCTGTCCGTCGCGGCCATCGCCACCGGGACGCTCGCCGGGCTGCTCGTCGCGGCCGTACGCACCAGCCGCATCCCCGGCCCGGCCCAGCTCGCCCGGCTCTATCTGGAGGTCTTCCGCGGCACGCCGCTGCTGATCCAGATGCTCTTCATCTACTTCGGCGCGGCCTATCTGAACCTCGCCGGCATCACGGTCTTCGGCGCGGCCCTGCTCGCCCTGACCCTCTACCAGGGCGCGTACATCGCGGAGATCTTCCGGGCCGGCATCGAGGCGGTGCCGCGCGGGCAGTGGGAGGCGTCGAGGGTTCTCGGCCTCACCCGGGTGCAGACCTTCACGAACGTGATCCTGCCCCAGACCCGGGCGATCGTCCTGCCGCCGCTGGTCGGCCAGTACCTCTCCCTCATCAAGGACACCTCGATCGCCGTGGTGATCGGGTACGTCGAACTGGTCCGCCAGGGGCAGGCCGTCATCGACCTCGCGGGCGACCCGGCCACGTCCTATCTGGCCGTCGCCGCCCTGTACTTCGTCATCTGCTACCCGCTGTCGCTCGTCGTGCGACGGATGGAACGAAAGGCTGTCACCGCATGACGACCACCGGCACTGACACCGACACGGATGCCGTACAGAAGACGGCGGTCGAGCCCGCCCGGATCGCCCTGTCCGGCGTGCACAAGCGCTTCGGCGCGCTGGAGGTCCTCAAGGGCGTCGACATCGACGTGGAACCGGGTGAGGTCGTCGTCCTCATCGGCGCCAGCGGCTCCGGCAAGAGCACCCTCCTGCGGATCATGTGCGACCTGGAGCGGGCGGACAGCGGGGACGTGTGGGTGAACGGCGTCCCGCTGCACGACCGCAAGCGCGCGCCGGAGATCTTCGGCCATATCGGCATGGTCTTCCAGCAGTTCAACCTCTTCCCGCACAAGACCGCGCTCGGCAACGTCACCCTCGCCCTGCTCAAGGTCAGGAAGCTCGGGAAGGCGGAGGCCGAGGAGCGGGGGCGGGCCGCCCTGGAGCGGGTCGGGCTCTCGGACAAGGCCGACGCCTATCCCGCCCAGCTCTCCGGCGGGCAGCAGCAGCGGGTCGCCATCGCCCGCGCGCTCGCCATGGATCCGGCCATCATGTTCTTCGACGAGCCCACGTCCGCCCTCGACCCCGAGCTGGTCGGCGAGGTCACCGGCGTCATGCGCTCTCTCGCCGAGGAGGGCATGACCATGGTCGTGGTCACGCACGAGATGCGGTTCGCCAAGGACACCGCGGACCGGGTCGTCTTCATGGACGGGGGTGTCGTCCTGGAACAGGGCTCGCCCGAGCAGGTCTTCGGCAGCCCGGCGGAGGCGCGTACGCAGCAGTTCCTGCACCGGGTCCTGGACACGTGAGCGTGACCGGTACCGGCCCCGACGTCGTGTGTATCGGCGAGACCATGGCCGTACTCAGTCCCTCGGACGCGAGACCCCTGGCCGACCAGACGGCGCTGGCACTGGCTGTGGGCGGGGCCGAGTCCAACCTGGCCTGCGGTCTGGCCGCCCTCGGGCACCGCGCGGCCTGGATCGGCCGCGTCGGCGCGGATCCGCTCGGGCGACGCGTCCTGGACGACCTCGGGGCGCGAGGCGTCGACGTATCGGCCGTCGAGGTCGACCCCGAGCGGCCCACCGGCGTGTACTTCAAGGACCCGGGCGCCGACCGGACCGGCACGTACTACTACCGCCGGGACTCCGCGGCCACCGCCATGGGCCCGGAGCTGGCCCGTCTGCCGTTCCTGCGGTCGGCCCGGGTGCTGCACCTGTCCGGCATCACCGCGGCCCTCTCGGACAGCTGCGCCGAGTTGGTCGACCAGATCGTCACCGGGCGGGCCGTGCCGGGACCGGCCGTCTCCTTCGACGTCAACCACCGCCCCACCCTGTGGCGGGACCGGCCCGCGGAAGCGGCGCCCGTACTACTGGAGTTGGCGCGCGGCGCCGACATCGTCTTCGTCGGGCGGGACGAGGCCGAGGTGCTGTGGGGCACGGGCAAGGCCGCGGAGATCCGCGATCTGCTCCGGCCCGCCTCCGTCGTCGTGGTGAAGGACGCCGGGCACGGGGCGACTTCGTACGCGAAGGACGGCGAGGAGACTTTCGTCGCCACGCCCGCCTCGCGCGTCGTCGAGCGGGTCGGTGCGGGGGACGCGTTCGCCGCGGGGTACCTGGCGGCGCTGCTCGAAGGGCGCGATGTGGTGGCCAGGCTGCGCCTGGGCCACCTGGTCGCGTCCGAGACCCTGCGCACACGGGACGACGTCCCCACGGTGCCGGCACGGGACGCGCTCGACCGGCACCTCGCCCTCGACGAGGCGGCCTGGGCCGGCCTCCGCCTGGTCTGAACGGGGCCGTCCCGGCAGTAGAGAAGCAGGGGGCCGGTGGGGGCTTGTCGCGCAGTTCCCCGCGCCCCTTACCCACCTTGCGTCGTGCCGATTGCCGCGATGCCCGCCTGGAGGACCTGGTTGTAGTTCATGGGGAAGTCGTCACGGCGTAGTTGGGCCGTGGCGCCGGTCGGTCAGTCAGCCGGTGAGTCGGCCGGTCAGCCGGTCCTGTGTTGTTGCTGGGTCGGTCATGAGAGACCGGCCGTGGAGTGCGCCGCCACTCCGGAGGCGCACTCCACGGCCGGGTCCGAACTACTCGCCGGGGTGGGCGAGTTCGATGTCGTGTTCGTCGACCCCGCCGCCGGAGACCGTCACTCCGGTCGCCTTCGGCGGGTAGCCGGTCGCGATGACGGTGTAGTCGCCGGTGTTCAGGTCGGCGAAGGCGTACGCCCCGTCCATACCGGTCGTCGTCGTGGCGACCACGTTGCCCGCGGCGTCCACCAGCGTGACGCTCGCGTCGCTCAGCGGAATGCCCGCGCCGCGCACCGTGCCCCGGACGTGCGCCCCGGGCCGGAGCTCGACCTCGACCCGCGTGGTACCGGTGCTGCCGACCTCGACGGGCAGGGCCAGGGGCCGGTGCTTGGCCGAGTTGACCGCGAGGGTCACCGTCCCCGGCACCAGTTCGGAGACGGTGAACTCGCCCAGGGCGTCGGTCTGCACGCCGACCAGGACGTCACCGCGGACATCGGTCACGATGACCACGGCCCCGGCGACCGGAGCCCCGCTGTCCGCGGACCGCACCAGACCGGCCAGGCCGCTCGTGCCGCTCAGCAGGATGTCGTACGTGACCGGCTCGCCGTTCACGACGATCGTCGAGGCCTGCGGCTGGAACCCGTCGGCGGAGGCGATCAGCACGTACGAACCCGTGCCGGGCGCGTCCACCGCGTAGGCACCGTCGCCCTGCGCGACCGAGCGGCCCAGCTGTCGCCCTTCGAGCGAGATCAGCGTCACGGCGGCTCCGGCAACGGGCACGCTCTCCGCACCGCGGACGCGTCCGTTGACCGGTATGCCACCGGCCGCGTCCTCCCCGGCGTTCCCGGCGGCCGTCGTCGGCTCCAGTCGGTCCCGGCCCGACTGCGGGGCGGTGACCAGCGACTTCTCCGGGGCTGCGGAGGCAGCGGTCGGCGCGAGGGGAGTGACCGGGGCCGGGGACGCGGGCTCGGCCGCCTTCCCCGCGGCGCCGGCCGGACGGTGGCGCGGGATGAAGGAGGCGAGGAAGAAGGCGAGGAGGGCGGCGCCGACGCCGATGGCCAGGACGGTGCGGAAGCCGTCCTTGGAGGGGAGGGTGAGGGAGCCGAAGTCCGTCGTCATCTGGGCGAGGATGACGCCGGCGATCGCGCTGGCGGCCGACGTACCGATGGACCGCATCAGGGTGTTGAGGCTGTTGGCGGCGCCCGTCTCGGAGGCGGGCACGGCACCCATGATGAGGGAGGGCATCGAGCCGTAGGTGAAGCCGATGCCGGCGCCGATGACGCAGGAGACCACGATGAAGTGCCAGACCTCGTCCATCAGCGCGATGTTCAGGGCGTAGCCGCCGGCCACGATCAAGGAGCCGATCATCAGGGTCATCTTCGGACCCTTGGCCTTGGAGATGGCGGCGGAGACCGGGGCCGTGGCCATCATCACCAGACCGGACGGCGCCATGACCAGACCGGCGGCGAGCAGCGACTGACCCAGGCCGTAACCGGTGGCCTCAGGCAACTGTAGGAGCTGCGGAAGGACCAGGGACATCGCGAACATCGCGAAGCCGATCGACACCGAGGCGAGGTTGGTGAACAGCACCTGACGGCGGGCGGTGGTGCGCAGGTCCACCAGCGGCTGCGCGGTGCGCAGTTCGTACCAGCCCCACACCAGCAGGACGACGACCGCGACGGCGAACAGGCCGAGGATCGTACCGCTGGTCCAGCCCCAGTCGCCGCCCTTGGAGATGGCCAACAGCAGGCAGATCAGGCCGGTCGCCATGCCCACCGCGCCGATCACATCGAAGCGTCCGCCGGTGCGAACCTTCGATTCCGGTACGAGGAGCAGGACGAGCAGGAGGGCGACGACGCCGAGGGCGGCCGAGCTCCAGAACAGCATGTGCCAGTCGTAGTTGTCGGCGATGAGCGCGGCGGCGGGCAGGCCGAGGGCGCCGCCGACACCGAGGGAGGCGCTCATCAGCGCGGTGGCGGAGCCGAGCTTCTCGGCGGGCAGCTCGTCGCGCATGATGCTGATGCCGAGCGGGATGACACCGGACGCCAGGCCCTGCAGCGCACGCCCGACGATCATCGGGACCAGGGCGTCGGCCAGGGCTGCCGTGACCGATCCGGCCACCAGCAGGACCAGGCTGATCAGGAGCATGCGGCGCTTGCCGTACATGTCTCCCAGCCGTCCCATCACCGGGGTGGCGACGGCGGCGGCGAGCAGCGTGGCGGTGACGGCCCAGGCGGTGTCGGACGCCGGGGCGTCCAGCAGTTGGGGGAGCTCGGGAACGATCGGGATGACGAGGGTCTGCATCAGCGCGACCACGATGCCGCCGAAGGCCAGCACCGCCACGACGGCGCTGGTCCGCGGCGGCGCGGACCTCCCGGTGTCGACGGGGCGGGGAAGTGCGTGGGACATGGTCGAGCCTCCGTGACGGCTGTGGGGTTTGCGCGACGCAACGCAACGTAATGTACTTGATTAAGTTAAGCAATACGGAGGGGTTTCGCAATCGATTGGTGAAGATTCCGGGGCGAGGCGCTCCACGATGCGCTCCGCGGGACGGGCAGTAGGGGAACTGCGGGCCCCAGCCGTGACAGCACCTTGGCGGTCGCCGCGTTCTCGGACGGACCACCGACGTACACGGTCAGGGCGGCGGCCGGTACGCGCTCGCCCGCCGTGACGGTCCGGACGGTGCGAGCCCCGGCGTCGCGCAGCACCCGCTCGACGAGCCTGCGCGCGGACGGGTCGGTGTCGCGGCCGACTACCTCAACCACGCGCTCGGGGACGGCTTGGGAACCGGAACTCGGCCGCACCTCTTGCGGCGTCGGCCAGACCTCTGGGACGGAAACCGTGGGGGCACGGTCCGCCGCCACGGCGTGGGCCGGGGCGCCGTATGCGGCCTGCGGGGGACCGTAAGAGTTCCGTCATCCTTCTGATCAGGGCCACACGGCCGCCGGTTGCGTTCAATGGGGATTACGGAATTCGAGGAGGCTGGGGTGGGGCGCGTGCGCAGGGTACTGAGCAAGCCGTTGGTCGCGGGGCTGCTGGCGTTGGCGGTCGTGGCGGTCGGCGCGGGGCTTTACTGGTTCCAGCCGTGGGCGCTGTGGCAGGACGAGACCGTAAGTGAGGCTCTGCCCGCGGCGGCGGACACACCGGCGCCCGCGGAGACCCCTTCGAACGCGGCTCCCTCGGACGCTGCCGCCGCGTCAGCTGAACCGGCGGCCGACCCGAAGACCCTGGCCAGCGGCGGCCTGATCAGCCACGAGCACACGACCTCCGGCACGGCGAAGGTCCTCCAACTCGCCGACGGCTCCCACGTCCTGCGGCTTGAGGACCTCGACACCAGCAACGGCCCGGACCTGCGCGTCTGGCTGACCGACGCGCCGGTGAAGGAGGGGAAGGCCGGCTGGGGCGTCTTCGACGACGGCAAGTACGTCAGCCTCGGCAAGCTGAAGGGCAACAAGGGCGACCAGAACTACGCCCTGCCCGCCGACGTCGACCCGGCCGACTTCAGCAGCGTCAGCATCTGGTGTGACCGCTTCGACGTGTCGTTCGGGGCGGCGGAGCTGGGGCGGGCCTGACGCACCAACAGCAGCGCGAATCAGGTCACCGGAATGTACGCGCTGAGCGTGAGCCTGAAGTAAGGGGGAGCCTCGGCCTCGAGGGAACTCGAGGGAACTCGAGCGAACTCGAGCTCCGAGGAGTACAGCAACGGTTGATGCCGGCCCCCGCGAGGCGTGACCGCACGTACGAGCTCGAGCCGCGGCCGCGGCCAGGCGGTGGAACGCCTGGGTGGTGCGGGGGTGGGCGATCTCGTCCAGCAGGTGCCGCCACTCGGGGACGACGACAGCGGGCCGCGCGAGATCCCAGGCGGCGAGCATCGGGCCGAGCTCGTCCTCACGGGGGGATCTCGGCCCGGTTGCCCCCCTCCGGCCCCACCTGGGCCGGAAGGCGGTGATTGGAAGATTTGGGACACGCACGGCCTCGGTAATGCCTGGTCACGGCTGCGACAGCCGGCCCAAATCTTCCAATCACCGCTTTGGGATGCCTTGGGGCGGAGGGGGCGTGCGGTCGCGTAGTTGGTCGAAGGCTCCGGGGTGTGCCGGTGCTCGGGACACGAATTCTCACCGGAATGCTTGTCCGCTATTACCGTCAAAATGTGACATACCTTGCATTCTGTTGCGTGGGCGTGGGCGTGGGCGTGGGCGAGGCGACGGTGATGTCGGAGGAGCACGGAGGAACACCGAGTGTTGTCAGTGGTGGTGCCCTGTTTCAACGAGGAGCAGGTGATCGAGGCGTTCCACGACGAACTCCACGCGCGGCTCGACGAACTCCAGGAACCGTACGAGGTGGTGTTCGTCGACGACGGCTCCACCGACGGCACGCTGTCCTTGCTGCGCGCGTTCGCCTTCCGGGACGAGCATGTCCGCTATCTGTCCCTCTCGCGGAACTTCGGCAAGGAGGCCGGCCTGCTCGCGGGCCTGCGCGAGTCCACCGGGGACCACATCGCCATCATGGACGCCGACCTCCAGCACCCGCCCTGCTTGCTCCGCCGGATGCTCGACCTCCAGGGCGAAGGCTTCGACCAGGTCGTCGCTCGCCGCACCCGGGACCATGACGGCCCATTGCGGACCCTTCTGAGTCGCGGCTACTACCGGCTCGTCAACCACTGGATCGACGTGAAGTTGATCGACGGCGCCGGGGACTTTCGCCTCCTGTCGCGCCGTGCCGTGGACGCGCTGCTGGATCTGGGTGAGCGCAACCGCTTCTCCAAGGGCCTGTTCTCGTGGATCGGTTTCAACACCGTCTTCCTCGACTACACGGACGCGCCGCGCGCCGGCGGCAGCAGCAAGTGGAGCTACCGCAAACTCCTCAACTACGCGCTGGACGGCGTGGTGTCCTTCAACAGCCGCCCGCTGAGACTGGCCATCCACCTCGGGCTCCTGCTCTCCGGCCTGGCCCTCGCCTACGCCGCCTGGACGGTCGGCTCCGTGCTCATCGGCGGGATCACCGCGCCCGGGTACGTCAGCCTGCTCGTCGCGATCACCGGCTTCGGCGGGATGCAGATGGTGCTGCTCGGCCTCATCGGCGAGTACGTCGGCCGGGTCTACAACGAGTGCAAGCAGCGGCCGCACTACCTGGTGAGCGAGCGCATGCCCTCGGACGTCGCACGTCGGTCCGAGTCGTGGACACGCTCCTCGTGAAGGGGCAGATCGTGCGCTTCGCGCTCGTCGGGGCCGTCAACACAGGGACGTACTACGTCATCTACCGGCTGCTGTGCCTGTGGCTGCCGTATCTGGCCGGGCACATCCTGGCGACCCTGCTGAGCATGATCGGCTCCTTCTTCATGAACGTGCGCTTCACCTACCGCACCAGCCCGAGCTGGCAGAAGTTCCTCCTGTTCCCGCTGACGAACGCCACGAACCTCGTCCTGACCACGGCCGGGGTCTACGCCCTGGTCTCCGTCCTCGGTATGGATCCGCGCATCGCCCCGCTGGTCGCCGCCATCGGCGCGGTCCCCGTCACCTTCCTGGTCGCCCGCCGCATCCTGGTGCCGGCCGAAAGAGCGTGAAGGCCGTGAATGTCGTGAATGCCGGGAACGCCGTGATGGCAGGGAAGGCAGGGAAGGCAGGGAAGACCACAAGGGTCGGGCATGGGCCGGGGCTGGGCGCGGCGGTCGCCATGGCGGCCTTTCTGGTTTCGGGCGCGGTGCGCGGCACGTACCCCTTCGGGGAGCGCTCGCGTGCCGTGAATGATCTCGGCAACCAGTTCGTGCCCTTCCACGCCCACCTGTGGGACCTGCTGCACGGCACCTCGTCCGGCGATCTCTTCTTCAACTGGAACAGCGCCTTCGGGGTGCCGTACTGGGCGGAGTTCGTCAGCTTCCTCGGCAACCCGTTCTCGCTGCTCGTCGCGGCCTTCCCGCGGCGCCTGGTCGACCTGGGGGTCTATACGGGGGAGTGCCTGAGCATCGGGCTGGGCGCGGCGGTCATGGCGCTGTGGCTGGAGCGGCTGCGGACCGGCCCCCGGTGGCAGGCGGGGCTGCTGGGTGCCGCGTACGGACTGTCGGGCTGGACGCTCAACGACGGCCTGTTCGACCCGATGTGGCTGTGGGGCCTGACGGCGTTCCCGCTGATGCTGCTGGCACTCGACCGGTGCACCCGCGAGCGCGGCTGGCTGTGGGCCGCTCCGATGGTGGGCCTGGCCTGGGCCGGCAACTTCTACACCGCGCTGATGGCCGTCGTCGGCACGGCCGTCGTCGGCGTCGTGCTCCTGGCCACGCACGAGTGGAGCCGGACGGGGCTGCGGCGGTTCGCCGGTCGCGCGGCCCTCACCTTCGCGCTCGGTACGGCGCTCGCCGCGCCCGTGATCTGGCCCTCGTATCTGGCCGCCGCCAACGCCCAGCCGATTCCCGCCCTGCCGTACAGCCCTCCACCGCCGCTGGAGTACCTGCTGCAGGTGCTGCCCGCCCAGCGGGCCTTCGGCAGTGTGCCCAAGTTCTTCGTGGGCATGCTCGCCCTGCTGCTCGTGCTCGCCTTCCCGCTCAGCAGGCACATCCCCGCCCGCACGCGGATCGCGTGGTGCGTGGCGTTGCTCGTCGTCGCCGCCTCCTTCTGCCGGCTGCCCACGGTCACGGTGTGGTACGGCCTCACCGAGCCCAACGGCAGTCCGTACCGCGCGACGCTCGTCCTCACCGGTCTGCTGGTGTCCGTCGCCTGGCTCTGCCTCGCCCACCGGCCACGTCCCGGGCCGCTGCTCGCGGCTGGTGCGGTCACCTGCGTCATCGCCGCCGCTTCGGTGCGGAACGAGAACGGCGTGAGTCACCTCACCTGGCTGGTCGTCCTCGGCTCGGGCGGCATCACCCTCGCGCTCCTGCTGCTGTTCGCCCGCGAGCGCGGCGGACCTCTGCCCCGGCCGCTACCCCGGTCTCTGCCCCGCCCTCTGCCTCGGCCTCCGACCGCTGCCGCGCTCATCGCCGTGGTGCTCGCCGAGATCGCCGTCAGCGCCGTCGCCGTCGACGAACAGCGCGCCGAACTGGCCTACTTCGCCCCCAAGCCCACCTGGGGCGCTCGGCACGACGCCGTGCGTGAGGCCATCGCCCGGGTCGGCGGCTGGCCCGCCCATCGCACGGACACCGGGCCGGCCGAGATCGTCAACAACGACCCGCAGCTGCTGGGCAGCGAGGGCCCGTCCTACTACAGCAGTTACGTGCCGAAGCAGACCGCGCGCCTCATGCGGCGCCTGGGCTACTCCTGGACCATGCACGGCCGCCACCTGATCCCCCAGGACAATCCCGTCGCCGACACGATCTTCTCCGTCGGCGCCCGGATCCGGCACACGGACGTCCCGGGCGAGGTACGCGTCGAACGCTTCCCCGTGCCACCGCTGGTGACCGTCCAGCCGCGCGAGGCACCGCGGCCACCGGCCGGTTCCTCGGCGTTCGTCCACCAACAGGCCGTGTTGGGGCAGGAGGTGTACGAGCTGCCGCGGATCTCCGTCACCGGACCGGACGGCTCGGCCGCCGAGTACTCGCTCCCGCGCTCGTCCCCGTCGCGCGCCGAGGGCCCGTACCGGCCGCGCGCGGAGGGCCCGTACCGGCTGACCCCTGCGGGCGCCCCGTACCGGATCACCGCGCGGTGCCGCCCTGGCAGCCGTCTCTACGTCGACGGCCCGTGGACCGATGCCGTGCTCTCGGGACCTGGCGGGAAGTCCGTACGGCTGTGGGGCGACCATCCCGAGAAGGCGGTGGCCACCAAACCGCTCGGCACCGTCCCGGCGGACGGCCGTGTCACCGTCGCCGTCAGAACCGTCTTCCAGGACACCGAGCTGCCGCGCTCGCCCCTGGCCTGCCTGGAACCCGCCAAGCTGCGGCGGGTGATCGAGCGTCTACGGGCCCGGGGCGCCACGCACGTCGAGACGGGCGGCCACAGTGTGCGGGCCACGCTCCCGGCCGGTTCCGCGGGCACGGCCGTCGTCGCCACCGCGCGTACGCCGGGCTGGCGGTGCGCGGTGGACGGCGGCCCGACGCGCGCCCCGCGGAACCGCCTGGGTCTGCTGGCGGTACCGCTGCCCAACGCGTCCGAGCACGAACTCCGCTGCTTCTTCCGGCCGCCCGGCCTGCGCGTGGCGACGGCCACGAGCGCGGGCGCCGCGGCGCTGCTGCTGTTCCTGGCCGGGTTGCGACGGGCTCATGGGCGCCGCCCGGCGAATGGCTGGGGCCGGTCGCGGCGACGGCGCGTCAGCTCCGCCTCCACCCGCCCGGCACGGGGAAACACGCCGACCGGAAAGCCCACGTGATCCACGCCGTCTCGACGGCCCCGAGATCACCACGCCCCGACGAGGGTGATGCGTCACGTGCGTCACAGCCGGACCGCGACCAGCGCGGTGTCGTCATCGGGCCCCCGGTGCGGGGCAGGAGCGAGGTCCGTCAGGACGGCGTCGGCGAGTGGCTCGGGGCCGAGGGCGTGGTGGCGTTTGAGGCTGTCGGTGAGGCGGTTCAGGCCGGTGTCGATGTCCTCGTCGCGGCGCTCGATCAGGCCGTCGGTGTAGAGGACAAGCGTGTCGCCGGGAGCGTAGGCCGCGGTCGCCTGTGACCTGGGGGCGGTGTCGTCGCACGCCCCCAGTGGCGGGTCGGTGACCGTGTCGAGCACCTCGACCTCCCCGTCGGCGTGCGCCAGCAGCGGCGGCAGATGACCGGCGCGGCTGTATGTGACGGTGTGGTGGGAGTGATCGACGACGACCTGCACCGCGGTCGTGGCGAGCGCCCCGTCGACGGTGTGCGCGTGCTGGGCGAGGGTCGTGAGCGCGGCGGCGGGCCGGCCGGTGGCGCGGATCGCGGCACTCAGGGCGCTGCGCAGCTGGCCCATGACCCCGGCCGCCTCCAGGCCGTGGCCGACGACGTCACCGACCGCGACGGCCAGCCGGTCCGCGTCGAGGTCGATCAGGTCGTACCAGTCGCCGCAGACGTTGAGGAAGCTGGTCGCGGGCCGGTAGCGCACGGCTGTGGAGGAGTGCAGCGACTGCTCGGTGGTGGGCAGCATCGCGCGCTGCAAGGTGACGGCGACCTCGTGCGCGCGGGCGTGGTCCTTGCGCAACCGCTCGTTGAGCTCCTGCAGTTCCTGCGAGCGGGTGAGCAGGTCGGCGGTCATCGCGTCCTCACGGCTGAGCCGGGCCTCCGGCCCCGAACCGAGGAGCTGCCGGGCGCGGACCAGGGCGGTGACCTCCTCGACGCGGTGGACGATGAGGGACACCTTGCCGTCGGCGCCGACGATCGGGGTGTTCACCGTGCTCCAGTAGCGCTCCTCGAACACGCCGGGCCGGCCGGGGACCTCGACGGCGTATCTCTGCGGGGCCATGGTGTCGCGCTCACCGGTGGCCAGCACCCGCTCCAGCGACGTGCGCAGGGCTTGGGCGCCGGTGATCCCGGATTCGGCGGGGCCGTCGTCGGGAAACACGTCGAAGACCGGCCGGCCGAGCAGCTCTTCGAGGCCGCGCCCGGAGACCTTCACATAGGCACGGTCGGCGTCGGCCATCACCAGGTCGGGGGTCAGCAGCAGCATCGGACTGGGCAGGGCCTGGAAGACCGCCGCGTAGTCGATCTCAACGTCTGTGCCGACGTCGATGTCGCTGTCGATGCCCGGGCTCCGTCTCCCGCCAGGCGCATCACTGACGCTCATGCCCCATGTCTACTCCGTCGCCACTCTCCGCGCGACTCACCGGCTCATTCTTTCTCGGGGCTTTGCTGCTTTCCTCGGGCTTTCCCGGCGGATGGTGCCGGTTTCTCGGCGGACGGTTCCTCGCGCAGGCCGTAGTGGCTCAGGAACATGTCCACGCCGCTGGTGACGAGCCGGTCCGTGAGGTCCTCGTCGATGCCGGTGCCGTACGTGCCGAAGACGATGTGGGGGAAGACCAGGAGCGCGTACAGCTGGATGATCGCGGCCTCCAGGTCGGGGATGACCAGCCGCCCCTGGTCCGCGAGCGCGCGCAGCGTGCCGGCCACGGCGGGATGGTGGCCCTCGGGGCCGTGCCCCTGCCAGGCCCGGCCGAGTTCCGGGAAGCGGTGCTGCTCGGCGGCGACGAGGTTGCGCAGGGCGATGACGTCGTGGTTGCTCCTGACGGCGTGCACCCAGGCGCGGGCGGCGTCGAGGAGTGCCGTACGGAGGTCCTCGGCCTCGGCCAGGCCCTCGAGCGCTGCCGGTGAGGCTCCGGTGCCGGTCAGGGGGTCGTCGAGCGCGCCCGAGATGACCGCGCTGAACAGCGCTTCCTTGCTGCCGAAGTGGTTGTAGACGGTCACCTTGGACACGCCCGCCGCGGCGGCGATGGCGTCCATGCCGACTCCGAAACCGTCCCGCAGGAACAGCTCGCGTGCCGCCCGGACGATGGCCTGCCGTTTCAGTTCGGCGCGGGGGCCGCTGGGGCGTTGCCTGACGCCTTCCACGCTCACGGCCCGGTCGCTCTCCACGCTCATGGCCCGATCCTAGCAACGGAACTGAACTGAACTGTTGAGTTCATATGTACTGTGCAGTACAGTTCAGTTTCTGGGCACTGCAGGCCGTGCGACCTTCCACCCGTCACCACCCGAGGACTCGCCATGACCCATCCCTCCACCGGCGCCCAGCACGCGCCCCACGGACACGACCACGCCCCACCCGCCGACCCACGCCGCTGGACCGCGCTCGCCCTCATCTGCGTCGCCCAGTTCATGCTGATCCTCGACGTCACCGTCGTGAACGTCGCGCTGCCCGAGATGGCCGCCGACCTCGACCTCGGCCGGGCCACGCTGACCTGGGTGGTCGCCGCGTACACCCTGTGTTTCGGCGGCCTGATGCTGCTCGGCGGCCGGCTGGCCGACGCCCTCGGCGCTCGCCGTACGCTCCTCGCCGGGCTCGCCGTCTTCACCGCCGCCTCACTGGTGACCGGCCTCGCCACGGGCGCCCCCATGCTGCTCGGCGGCCGGATCGCCCAGGGCGTCGGCGCGGCCCTGCTCTCCCCCGCGGCGCTCTCCATCGTCACGACCGCCTTCCACGGTGCCGAGCGCAACAAGGCGCTGGGCGTGTGGGCGGCGATCGGCGGCTCCGGCGCGGCCGCCGGCGTCCTGATCGGCGGGGCGCTGACCGCCGGCCCCGGCTGGGAGTGGGTCTTCTACGTCAACGTGCCGGTCGGCCTCGCCCTCCTCGTAGCGCTGCCCGCGTTCGTCCCGGCCCGTCCGCCGCGTTCGTCCCGGCTCGACGTGCCCGGCGCGCTGCTGGTCACCGTCGGCACCGCGGCCCTCATCTACGGCCTGGTGAACGCGGGCGACGCGGGCTGGGGCGACGCCGCCACCCTGCTGTCGCTCGCTGCCGCGCCGGTGCTCTACGCGGCGTTCGCCGTGGTCGAACGGGCCTCCCGGGCCCCGCTGATGGACCTGCGGATGTTCACCCGGCGGCCGGTGCTGGCAGGTGCGTTCCTGATGCTGGTCGCCACCGCGCTGCTGATCGCTTTCTTCTTCCTGGGGTCCGTGTACCTGCAGCATGTACACGGCTTCAGTCCCCTGAAGACCGGTCTGCTGTTCCTGCCGGTGGCCGTGGCGACCGGCCTCGGCGCCCACCTGGCCTCCCGGCTCGTCGGACGGGTCGGCAGCCGTGCCGTCGCCGTGGGCGGGATGGCGATCGCCGCCGCCGGATCCGTACCGCTGACCCAGCTGTCCACCGACGGCAGCGTGTACGCCGGTCTGCTGCCCGGTTTCGTCGTCGCCTCCTTCGGCATCGGCGCGGTCTTCGTCACCGCCACCACCACCGCGCTGGGCATGGTGGAACACGACGAGGCGGGCCTGGCGTCCGGAGTCGTCAACACCTTCCACGAGGTGGGCGGTTCGATCGGTGTGGCGGTCGTCTCCACGGTCGCCGCGTCGGGGATCGAGCGCGGCTCGGTCGGCGGCTTCACGGATGCCTTCACCGTCTGCGCCCTCGCCGCGGTGGTGAGCGCGGCGGTGGCCGTGGGGCTCGTACCGCGTGGGAAGCCGCAGCAGACGGGCGTGCCGCACGCGCACTGACGGCGGACGTGGCCGGACGTGGGCGTACGTGGGCGTACGTGCCTGGGTTCGCCGGCGGGGCGCCGACTCCGGCCGCGACCCGCGACCGGCGACCCGCGACCCGAGGGCCGGGTCCGGGTCCGGGTCAGAAGGTCTGGTCCGTCCTGCTCCCGGCCTGGTCTTCCTCGTCGAAGCTGGCGAAGTAGGCGGCGGCCATGTCCTCGTCGCCGTGGCCCTGGGCGGCGGCGCGGGCGAGGCGTTCCGCGCCGGCGGCGGCCAGGTCGAGGCGGATGCCGTGCCGCTGTCCGGCCTCGACGATCAGGCGGGCGTCCTTGATGGCGGTGGTCACGGCGAAACTGGCCGGGGAGAGACGGTCGTTGAGAACCAGCTCCGACTTGGTACGCAGATAGCCCATGTCGAGCGGGCCGCCGGCGATGGCGTCGAAGAAGCTTTGCGGGTCCACGCCCAGGGCCTGGGACAGGGCCAGGACCTCGCCGGCCGCGTTGGTGGCCGCGAGGACCCAGCTGTTGGCCACGAGCTTGAGGCGGCTGGCGCTGCCCTCCGCGCCGTCCTCGCCGGTCCACACGGTGCGGGCGCCGATGGCGTCGAGGACGGGCGCGACGGCCTCCCGGCTCCGGCTCGGGCCCGCGGCGAGGACGATCAACTGGCCGGCCTCCGCGGGTTGCCGGGTGCCGAGCACCGGGGCGTCGAAGAACACCAGCTCGTGCTCGCGGGCGAGGCCGGCCAGTTCGCCGACGGCCTCGATCCCGGCGGTCGTCGACTGCACCCAGGCGGTACCGGGACGCAGCGCCGGCGCGGCCTGCCGCACGACCTCCAGCGCGGCGGCGCCGTCGTACAGCATGGTCAGGACGACGTCCGCGCCCCGCACGGCGTCGGCGGGGGTGTCGGCGACGTACGCGCCGTCGGCGGCCAGCGGTTCGGCCTTGTCGCGGGTGCGGTTCCAGGCCCGTACGGTGTGTCCGGCCCGGGTGAGGTTACGGGCCATCGCGGCCCCCATGATCCCGGTACCGAGGACGCTCACGGTGAGGGTGTCGGTCATGACGTCGGCTCTCTGTGGATTGCTGGTTGCTCGTGGCCCTGCTGGGCCTCTCCTTCATCTTGACGGCTCCGCCGTCACCAGCCCGTCAGCAGTAGGTGATTGAGGAGCAGCGCGAGCGTGGCCTGCGCGGCGAGCCAGGCGCGGGGCCGGGTGAGGAACGCGCCCGCCGCGAGCAGCCACACCGCGAAGGGCAGCCAGATGCGTTCCGTCTCCGCCTTGCTCATCCCGGACAGATCGGCGGCGAGGAGAGCGAGCAGTGCGCCGAGCAGCAGCAGGGCCAACCGGGTCTCGGTGGCGGTGCCGGGGGCGCGCAGGCAGGTGCGGACGCGCTTGCGGACGGGAGCCGCACCGGCCCGCCGCAGGCCCGCCACCGTCGCCGGGCCCACCACCAGCACCGTGCACGCGAGGTTCGCCCACACCCAGTAGCCGTACGGCCGGAAGCCGCCGGCGCCTTGGTAGTAGCGCTCGACCAGCAGGTGGTACGCCTCCCACCAGTTGAACCCGGCCAGGGTGAACGCCGTGGGGACGACCAGCAGCCCGACGAGAACGTACGGGAGGGGACGCAGCCGCCGGGAGCCCAGCAGCAGGACGCCGCCCGCGATCACGGCGTACAGGGTGAGCCCGTAGGAGAGGTAGAGGGTGAGGCCGAAGAGCAGGCCGGAGGCGAGGCCGGTCAGCCGCGGCCGGTGTCCCGTCACCGCGAGCGCGAGGAACGCGACGGCCCAGGCGGCGACCGCGGCGAAGTAGCCGTCCGCGGAGGTGCCCGCCCACACGGCGGCCGGGGCCACCACGAGGAAGGGCGCGGCACGGCGGGCGAGGACCTCCCCGGCCAGCGCCCGTACGGTGACGAGGATCGCGACCGCCGCCGTCGCCCCGACGGTGATGACGAAGACGCCCGCCCACGCCCCGCCGCCGAGACCGACCCGGTCGAGGAGGACGAAGGTGAGGGTGGCGCCCGGCGGGTGCCCGGCGACATGCGGGGGCCAGTGGTCCGGTGGATCGAGCAGGATGTGGTTGGTGAAGTCCCGCAGGGTGGCGGGGATGTCGTCGAAGCGGTCGATGACCTGGAGGTACTCGTATTTCGTCGTCAGCCGTCGGGCGATCCCGCGGTGCCAGCCGTCGATGAGGGCGAGTGAGAACGCCCAGGCCGTTCCGGTGCCCCAGACGGTGAACAGCAGCCCGCGCCAGGGCAGCCGGGCGGCCAGGACCGGGCCGTACGCCACGACGGCGACCGCGACGAAGGGCGCGATGAAGGTGCCGGGCCCGACATGGGGCACCCAGTTGGCGTACAGGGGCGGCCAGCCGACATGGAGGGTGTCCTTCTCCCGCTTGATGGCGGCACCGACCAGGGCGGCGGCCACGACGAGGAGCGCGGCGGCCAGGGCCGCGCACAGGTCGCGCAGAAGGTCGCGGTTCAGAAGGCCGCGGTTCGCGGGTTCGCGGTTCGCAGGGTCGCCGTGCACAAGATCGCGGTTCACATGGGAACGCTAGAGCGGCGGGCGGCGCTCCGGGGATCCGCCGGGCGCGGACGTCAGCGTTTCGTCATGGTTCGACGTCAGCCTCCGACGTCAGCCTTTCGTCATGGTTTGAGTCCCTCTCCGCGGGGTGTTCCCGGCCTACGGTCGGCTCATGGCACGCTCTCCTTCTCCCGCGTTCTCCCCTTCTTCGCCGGCCTTCTGGCGCAGCCCGCTGCGTGGCCCCTGGTTCACGTCGGTGCTCGGGGTGGTGCTCCTCTTCGGGATCACGGTGCTGTTCGTGACCGGCCTGCTGTCGTACGCCGCCTACAACCCGGGCCTGTCGCCGGTGAACGACAAGACCCCGGACAAGGGCCTGCTCGGCTTCTACCTCTTCTCCTGGCCGACCGACCCGCCCTGGCTGTACCGCCTCAACCAGGGCGTCCACGTCACGCTCGGCGTCGCCCTGATCCCCGTACTGCTGGCGAAGCTGTGGTCGGTCGTGCCGAAGCTGTTCGCCCTGCCGCCGGCGAGGTCGCTCGCGCACGCGCTGGAGCGGATCTCGCTGCTCCTGCTGGTCGGCGGCGCCCTGTTCGAGTTCGTGACGGGCCTGCTCAACGTCCAGCTCGACTACCTCTTCCCCGGCTCCTTCTACCCGCTGCACTTCTACGGCGCGTGGGTGTTCTTCGCCGCGTTCGTGACGCACGCGGTGCTGCGGCTGCCGATGGCCGTACGCAACCTGCGCCGGCTGCGGGAGGAGGACAGGCCGGAGGAAGACCGACCGGAGGAAGACCGACCGGAGGGACAGGGGGAACTGCCCTCAGAAGCAGGGAAATCGCCGTCCTCAGGAGACGAAGAACTGCTGGTGTCCCCGAACCCCGCCGAACCCACGGTCTCGCGGCGCGGGGCCCTCGGCATGGTCGGCGGCGGATCGCTGCTCCTGCTCGCCACCACGGCGGGCCAGAACTTCGACGGGCCGCTGCGGGCGACCGCCGTGCTGGCTCCGCACGGCGGCCCCGAACCGGGCAGCGGCCCCGCCGGTTTCCAGATCAACAAGACGGCCGCGTCGCGCGGGATCAGCGCGACGGAGACGAGCGAGGAGGCGTGGCGACTGGTCGTCGAGGGACGTGACGGCGAGATCGTGCGGCTGAGCCGTGCCGAGTTGCTCCAACTCCCCCTCCACAGCGCCGCGTTGCCCATCGCCTGTGTGGAGGGCTGGTCGACCTCGGACCAGTGGTGGCGGGGCGTACGGCTGCGGGACCTGGCGGCGCTCGTCGGATACGAGGCGGACGCGACGCCCGACGTGCTGGTGGAGTCCCTCCAGCGGCGCGGGGCGTTCCGCCGGGCCGCCCTGCGCGACAACCAGGTGCGCGACCCGCGCTCCCTGCTCGCCCTGTTCGTCAACGGCGAGCCCCTGACCCCCGACCACGGCTACCCGGCGCGCGTCATCGTCCCCGCGGCGCCCGGCGTGCTCAACACCAAGTGGGTGGCCCGCATGACGTACGGAGACCTGTGATGAAGCGACGTCTGGTGGTGGGCAGCCCACTCCAACTCCTGCTGCTCGCCTGCTCGTTCGCGCTCGCCGGATACGCGGGCGTACAGCTGCTGGCGGACGACTGGTTCGGGGTCGCACTCTGGTTCGTGGGCGCCGCGGTGCTGCACGACCTGGTGCTGCTGCCGCTGTACGGCGCCGTGGACCAGGCGGTCGTACGGGCCCTCGGCGCGGCGGGACACCGGCGGTGGACGATGTACGTCCGCGTCCCGGCGGCCCTCTCCGGGCTGCTCCTGTTGGTGTGGTTCCCGCTGATCAGCGGGCGGGTGGCGGGATACTACGAGTCCGCGACGGGCCTGCCGGGCGATGTGTTCCTGGGCCGGTGGTTGCTGGTGACGGCGGTGCTGTTCGGAGGCTCGGCGGTGCTGTTCGTCCTGCGCCTGCGCCGGCGCCCGCGCCCGGGGTTGCGCAGGGCGGCGAAGGAGCGGCCGCCGGTCGTCCACTGACCGTCCGGGCGCCAGCCCGCGCGCGTCGCGTGCCGCAGCAGGGCGGGGGTGCCGAGACGGGCCCAGGGGAAGGCCGGTCCCGCGGCGCCGTGGGTGTGAGTGCCTTGGCTGCCGTCGGTGGCCCGGGCGTCGGGCGCGCGGGTGTCGGTGGCGCGGACGATGTGGACGCTGACGCGTTCGTCGAGGTCCACGTCCGGGACGGTCTCGGTGATCAACAGGCCGTCCGGGGCGATGAGTTGGGACATCCGTCGCAGCAGAGCCGCCGGGTCGCCGCCGATGCCGACGTTGCCGTCGATGAGGAGGGCGGTGTCCCAGCGGCCCTCGCCCGGGAGCGTCTCGAAGACCGAGCGCCGCAGGGCCTGGCCGCCGATCCGCAGCGTGTGGGCGACGGCGGCCTCGCTGACGTCGATGCCGAGCGCGGTCCTGCCCCGGGCCGCGAGCTCGGCGACGAGCCGCCCCGGCCCGCACCCCACGTCGAGTACGGCACCCTCGCAGCGCGCCAGCACCTCCATGTCCACGGCGTCGGCGTCCGCGCACCAGCGCTCCACCTCCAACGGCAGCAGCCAGCCGTCGGGTCGGCGGAGATAGAGGGGGCCGCGGCCGGTACGGAGTGCGTCGGAGTAGGGATCGGCGGACCACGTAAGCCCGTCCGGCGTTTGAGGACGAGGCCGTTCAGGCCGAACGGGGGTCTGGGGGCGGAGCCCCCTGGGGGTGGATGGGGATCCCCCCGCGCGAGCGGAGCCGAGCGTGGGGGAGGGTAGGGGCGGCGGGGGTGAGGACACCTGCCCAGCCGCGGCGCCGCGTGCCCTGCTCATCGGCTGCCCACCGCCCGCACGCGGGCCAACTCCGCGGCGAAACCGCCGCACGGTGCCGCCGCCGCGACCGCCTCCGCGTCGCGGGCCGTGTCCACGTCCCGCAGGCGGGGCAGCTCACGCACGCGCAGCCCCGCCGCGACGAGTCGGCCACGCTGCACGGCACCTGTCGTGGGCGCCGACATCGGTACGCCACGCAGAAGCCCTGGATCGGGCTCGGCGAGCCCCAGCGCCCAGAAGCCGCCGTCCACCGCAGGACCGAAGTACGCGTCGCAGTCGGCGAAGTCCACGGTGAGGAGCTCGGGTGTGACCTGGGGCGTGTCCATGCCGATGAGCAGGGCGGGACCGGTGCAGCCCGCGAAGGCGGCGGCCAGCCGTTCGTCGAGTTCGCCCGCGCTCTGCGGTACGACGTCGAAGCCGGGCGGCAGCCAGGGGCCCGGCGCTCCGTCGAGCACGAGCACGCGGCGCCGCGCGGGTACCGCGGCCACGGCACGCAGGGTGTCCGCCAGCGCCGCTTCCGCCAGTGCCGCCGCCTCCCCGGGCGTGAACGGGGGCGTGAGCCGGGTCTTCACGCGCCCTGGCCGCGGTTCCTTGGCGATGACGAGCAGAGTGGTCACTGGGCGGTTCCTCCCTGGGCGGGGGCGCGAGAAGGGGCGGGCGGCTGGGCCAGGACCCGGCTCATGTCCCGTACCGCCTGAAAGGTGCCCCGCCAGGTGCCTGTCACCTTCGAGGCGCCGGCGCGCGGCAGATACGGGACGTCGTGCTCGGTGACGCGCCAGCCGGCGTCGGCCGCGCGCACGACCATCTGGAGCGGATAGCCGCTGCGCCGGTCGGTGAGGCCGAGGGCGAGCAGCGGTTCGCGGCGGGCGGCGCGCAGCGGGCCGAGGTCGTGCAGGCGCAGCCCGGTGCGGCGGCGCAGCAGCCGGGAGAGCGCGAGGTTGCCGGCCCGGGCGTGCGCGGGCCAGGCGCCCCGGCCCTGCGGGCGGCGCCTGCCGAGCACCAGGTCGGCCTGGCCGTCGCGTACTTCGCGGACGAAGGGCAGCAGGCACGACGGGTCGAGCGAGGCGTCGCAGTCGCAGAAGCAGACGATGTCGGCAGTCGCGGCGGTCAGGCCCGCGTGGCAGGCGGCGCCGAACCCGCGCCGCGTCTCGTGCACGACGGTCGCGCCGAGTGCGCGGGCGATGTCCGCCGAGCCGTCGGTGGAGCCGTTGTCCACGACCAGCGCGCGCCAGCCGGGCGGGATGCGGGCGAGCACCCAGGGGAGGGCGCCGGCCTCGTTCAGGCAGGGCAGGACCACGTCGACGTCGGCGGGCGGCCCCGCGTGCCGTGCCGGTTCCGTGCTGGGAGAGGTCGTCACGGAAATCACCCTACGGAAGCAAAAGGGGCATAACGGTCTTCAGGTCCTTACGAAACACGGACGTCGGGACGGACCCGTCGCACCCGGCCGAGGCGGGTGCGACGCTGGATCCATGCAGCAGCCGTACGAATCCCCAGGTCCCGGACCTGCCCGGCACGGGCAGGGAGACCGGACACGCGTCCTCGTCGTGGACGACGACCCCACCGTCGCCGAGGTCGTCGCCGGCTACCTCGACCGCGCCGGGTACGACGTGGACCGCGCCGGGGACGGGCCGTCCGCGCTCGCCCGGGCCGCCGCGCACTGGCCCGACCTGGTGGTCCTCGACCTGATGCTGCCCGGCATGGACGGCCTGGAGGTGTGCCGCCGGATACGCGGCCGCGGGCCCGTACCGGTCATCATGCTCACGGCGCGCGGTGACGAGGACGACCGGATCCTCGGCCTGGAAGTGGGCGCGGACGACTACGTCACGAAGCCGTTCAGCCCCCGGGAGCTGGTGCTGCGGGTGGAGTCGGTCCTGCGCCGGGCGCGTCCCGCCACCACCGAGCACCCGCTGCACGCCCCCGGCCTCACCGTGGACCCCGGGGGCCGCCGCGCCACCAAGAACGGCGCGGAACTCGCCCTCACCGTCCGGGAGTTCGACCTCCTCGCGTTCTTCCTGCGCAACCCCGGCCACGCCTACAGCCGTGAGGAGCTGATGCGCGAGGTCTGGGGGTGGGACTTCGGCGACCTGTCGACGGTCACGGTCCATGTGCGCCGGCTCCGGGGCAAGGTCGAGGACGACCCGGCCCGGCCCCGGCTGATCCAGACGGTGTGGGGCGTCGGCTACCGCTTCGACGACACGCCCGACACATCGGACGCGCCCCACGAGGAGACGGTCTGACCATGCAAGACACGCTGCTCATCGCCTTCTTCGCCTTCCTCGGCGCCGCCGCGGCCGGACTGCTCGGCGCGGGTGTGCTGCGGCTGACCCGGCAGCGCTCGCTGACCGCGTCGCTCGCCGTGGTCGCCGCCGTCGCCGTGGGCGCGATGCTCGCCGGGACGCTGGCCGTCGCGCAGGCGATGTTCCTGAACGCGCACGACCTGAGCGTCGTGACGACGGTCGTCGCGATGGCCGCCGTCGTCTCGCTGGCCACCGCACTGCTCCTTGGCCGCTGGGTCGTCGCCGGCAGCCGGGCGCTCACGCTCGCCGCGCGCTCCTTCGGCGACGGCGGCGACTTCGCGGCTCCCGTGGGACCGGCGACCGCCGAACTGTCCGCGCTGAGCCGCGAGTTGGCGGCCACCAGTGCGCGGCTGGCCGAGTCCCGCGACCGTGAGCGCGCGCTGGAGAGCTCCCGGCGCGAACTCGTCGCCTGGATCTCGCACGACCTGCGTACGCCGCTCGCCGGGCTGCGTGCGATGTCGGAGGCGCTGGAGGACGGCGTCGCCGCCGACCCCCAGCGCTATCTGCGCCAGATCCGTACGGAGGTCGAGCGGCTCAACGGCATGGTGGGGGACCTGTTCGAGCTCTCCCGCATACACGCCGGCGCGCTGGCCCTCTCGCCGTCCCGCATCTCCCTGTACGACCTCGTCGGCGACGCCCTCGCGGGAGCGGACCCTCTCGCCCGCGAGCACGGCGTACGGCTCGTGGGTGACCGCGTCGAACCCGTGCCGGTAGATGTGGACGGCAAGGAGATGAGCCGCGTGCTCGGCAATCTCCTCATCAACGCGATCCGCCGTACGCCGGCCGACGGCACGGTCGCGATCGCCGCCGAGCGGTCGCCCGAGGGGGTCGTCCTGTCCGTCACGGACGGCTGCGGCGGCATTCCGGAGGAGGACCTGCCCCGTGTCTTCGACACCGGTTGGCGCGGCACACACGCTCGTACGCCTCCCGCCGGGGCCGGCCTCGGCCTGGCCATCGTCCGCGGCATCGTGGAGGCGCACCGGGGGCAGGCTGTCGTGCACAACGTGCCCGGGGGGTGCCGGTTCGAGGTGACGCTGCCGGTGGCGGAGGCGTGAGCCTCCGGCGGTTGGGCGGTTGGGTTTGTTTTTTGGGTGCGGGTTTGTGGGGGCTGGTCGCGCAGTTCCCCGCGCCCCTGGGTTGGTTG
>NZ_JBQQCG010000107.1:0-34672 GCF_052245575.1 Streptomyces sp. 2A115
GGCTGCGCCGGGGCATCCGAGCGCCGCTCTGAGGTGGTTGGGTGGGCCGGGAAGCGCGGCGCTCGGACGCCCCGGCACGTCCCCTCACGCCGACGGAAGGCTGCGGACGGGCAGGGGCTGGGGCCCCTTCAGGGGCGCGGGGAACTGCGCGCTCAGCCCAAGAGGACCGTCCGTGTAAGAACCAACCCAAGCCCCCCAAGTCTTTTAGGGGCGCGGGGAACTGCGCGACCAGCCCCACCCACCCGCACACCCCCACGCCCCGCAACCCTCAACGGCGAAGGGACCTGCCAAAGCCGGAGGCAAGCGGCATGCGGAGTCCCAGGGGTGGTGGGGCTGCCAGGGCGTCCTCGACAGGGCGGGAGAAACCCCGCTCGAACAACGCGCCCAGCACGAAATCCTCGGCAAGGGCAAGGACTTCCCCCCGGTGCTGGCTCAGCCCGTGCCCGTCGGAGTGAACCTCGAACCGGCAGACATCCCGGTTCGCCTTCTTCGCTCGTGCGGCGAGGCGGAAGGACAACTCCGGATCGGTCCGTTCGTCATTCGTGCCGTGCACGATCATCACCCGCCGCCCCGCAAGCTGCCGTACCGGTTCGGCCGGCACGGCCACATCCTCCTCGGGCAGCCAAGGGGCAAGCGCCAGCACGGAGTTGACGGCATCGTGCCCGGCGGCGTGCAGCGCGGCCCGTGCGCCCATGTCCACCCCGGCGAGGCACAGGGAAACGTCCCCGTAGCGGCGTACCACCTCGTCGGCGGCCCAGGCGGCGTCGCGGGCGAGGTTCTCCTCGCTGCCGTTCCACCCTCGAAAGCGGTAGTGCACGACGTGCGCCACCAGACCGTCCGCCCGCCCCGCGCGCGTGAGACGGCGCCCCAATGCCCGTACGGACGCCGTCGCCAGCATCGGTGACGGCCTGCGGGCGGAGGTCTCCTCGCCGCCCGGCAGCAGCAGCACCACACCGCTCACCGCCGTCGGCTCCGTACCGAGTGTGCGCCCGAGCCGGGCCCTGCGAACCGGCGTCGCTTGCTGTGCCATGACAGAACAGTGTCAGAAGCGATGGTGTACGCCATCCGTCCGCACGGTCACCGTTACGTATCGACGGATTCGTACATCAGGCGATCTACGCGCGTAGGCGGTAGAGTGCGGAGATGACGAGCCAGACCAAGAACATCCCGAGCTCGGAGCAGATCCGCCGGGCGCCGAAGGTCCTGCTGCACGATCACCTGGACGGGGGCCTGCGCCCCGGGACGATCGTCGATCTGGCCCGGGGATCGGGCTACACCAACCTCCCCGAGACGGACCCCGACAAGCTCGGCGTCTGGTTCCGCGAGGCCGCCGACTCCGGCTCGCTGGAGCGGTACTTGGAGACCTTCTCGCACACGGTCGGTGTGATGCAGACCCGCGAGGCGCTCGTCCGTGTCGCCGCCGAGTGCGCCGAGGACCTTGCCGAGGACGGCGTCGTCTACGCCGAGGTGCGGTACGCCCCCGAGCAGCACCTCGAAGCCGGGCTCACCCTCGAAGAGGTCGTCGAGGTCGTCAACGAGGGCTTCCGGGAAGGCGAGCGGCGCGCGCGGGAGAACGGGCACAGGATCCGGGTGGGCGCGCTGCTCACCGCCATGCGGCACGCGGCCCGCGCCCTGGAGATCGCCGAACTGGCCAACCGCTACCGCGACCTGAGCGGCGGTGGAGTTGTCGGGTTCGACATCGCCGGCGCCGAGGCCGGTTTCCCGCCCACCCGCCACCTGGACGCCTTCGAGTACATGAAGCGGGAGAACAACCACTTCACGATCCACGCGGGCGAGGCCTTCGGGCTCCCGTCCATCTGGCAGGCCATCCAGTGGTGCGGCGCCGACCGGCTCGGCCACGGCGTGCGCATCATCGACGACATCCAGGTCCACGAGGACGGCTCGGTGAAGCTCGGCCGCCTCGCCTCGTACGTGCGCGACAAGCGCATCCCCCTGGAGCTGTGCCCCAGTTCCAACCTCCAGACGGGCGCCGCCGACTCGTACGCAGAGCATCCCATCGGTCTGCTTCGGCGGCTGCACTTCCGGGCGACCGTGAACACGGACAACCGCCTGATGTCCGGCACCAGCATGAGCCGGGAATTCGAGCACCTCGTCGACGCTTTCGGTTATTCGCTCGACGACATGCAGTGGTTCACCGTCAATGCGATGAAATCAGCTTTCATTCCTTTCGATGAACGACTGGCCATGATCAACGACGTGATCAAGCCCGGTTATGCCGAGCTGAAGTCCGAATGGCTGTTCAGGCAGACCGCTTCCACCAGCGGTTCTGTGACCGAAGAGAGCTGAACGCGGGGGGACGGAAAGCGGCCGGGTGATGGTGACTCGGTCGCTTTTCGATGTTTGCGGCGTGCGCTCGGGCGTGATTACCGTTTTCGGATCGCTCAAGCCTCTGTCACCGCATGCAAGGACGAAGATGAAGCAGTCTGCTGCCAAGACCCTCGGTGTTGCCGCTCTCGGTGCCGCCTTCGCCGCTGCCGGCGCCGGCGCCGCCAACGCGGCCCCGGCGGTCCCGGACGCCACCTCGGCCCTGGGCACCGCCACCAGTGCCCTGTCGACGGACGGGGTCACCAAGAAGCTGCCCGGCGCCTCCGAGTCGCTCGCCCAGGGTAAGAGTCAGCTCGGCAGCGGTGTGGCCGCCGCCCAGCCGGCCCTCAAGAAGGCCCTCGCCGGGGGCCCGACCGAGCCGGTCGGCGGTCTGCTCGGCGGTGTGCCGGTCCAGGGCCTGCACCCGCAGAACCTGCCGGTGAACGGGACTCCGCTGGGCTGAACCGGCACCTGAGCACCATCCTCGTACGCGCCGATGGGGCGCACCCCCGGTCGGGTGCGCCCCATCGGCGTCTGTGCGTGCGGTGTGCGCGCCGATCACCAGGCCGTACGAGCCGCCTTGTCCTCGGAGGGGAACAGGATCCACAGCGCTATGTAGAGCAGGAACTGCGGACCCGGCAGCAGGCAGGAGACCAGGAAGATCACGCGCATCGTGGTCGCGGAGGTGCCGAAGCGCCGAGCCAGCGCTGCGCACACTCCGCCGATCATGCGGCCGTTGGTGGGGCGGGCAAGGCGGTTCATTACGGCTCCTTCGTGAGCGTCGGTGGGTGTCTGTACGAGGCTTCCGTGCGGCTGCCTCATCTGCCTTCCAAGCTACGGTCACGAAGGGGGTGAAGCGTCGCTCTACGGGGCGATCCCGACCCTGGGAATCGTCGGGGTCCGACCCTGAGCCGGGTCCTCCCGACGGCGGGCGGCAAGGCGCCGCGTCTCAGCCCGGCGGCGTAGTGCACCCCGGGCGGCGGGCACGATCGCGAGGTGGGCCAGGGCCACGCCCACGGTGTTGAGCAGCAGCGAGTCGACGTCCACGACCTGTCCGGGCACTCCGGTCTGCAGCAGTTCGATGCCCAGCGAGAGCAGGGCGCCCGCGGCGACCGTACGGAGCAGGGACAGCAGCGGCGAGACGGCGAGCCTGCCGCCGGCCATGGGGAGCAGTACGCCGAGCGGGGCGAGCAGCAGCAGGCCCTTGCCGATGCTTCGGGCCGCCGCCTCGGGGCCCAGCGCCAGATCGGCCCTGATGCTCGCGAACGGACGCAGGTTCGCGGCGCTCACCCACGGCACATCCAGCGGCCGCAGCGCGACCCAGGCGACAAGCGCGAGATGCGCGACGAGGAGGACACCCCCCGTCGCACGGAAGCGGATCACGGCGCTGCTGCCGTTTGAGCCTTGACGCACGCCCCCCAAGACGCGGCCTTCGGCAGGATCGGTTCCGTGTGTCGGCGGCGGGTGGTCCGCACGGGTGAGGCGTACGCCACAGACGGGGTCCCGGCGGAGAGCTCAGGTCCCGTCGGTCTCCGTCGACGGCGGGGTCTCCGTGCCCGGCCGGGTGCGGACGTTCTCCGTGCACTCGTAGCGGCGCGGGGCGTCCGTGCCGGGCCCGCCGAGCGTGACGGTGCCGTCGTCGGAGGCGGCTTCCGAGTCGCTGAAGGTGCAGATGACCTGGGCCAGCGCGTAGGGCTCCAGGTCCGCGGGCGGCGTGCTCAGGCGGAGCGTGTCGGCCGGGTCGTCGCCGCCCGGACCGCTCACCGTGAGGCCTTCCGGTACGGCCGTCAGGTAGCGCGCCTCCCTTTCGGCGTTCGACGGGGGCTCGGAGAGCTCGTCGAGGAGCGCCTGCGCGGCGCGTACGCGGTCCGTCTCGGCCGGTCCGGTCGCGATGCGCACGGTCCGGTCCACCGGTGCCAGCTGCGAGGAACAGAGCAGGAAGACCTGGACGAGGATCCCGCGCGAGGACTGCGTGCCGATGTCCTGGCCGGTCAGGTTGCACGGCACCCGGGAGGGCGCGGGCCCGAAGTCGGTCGGCACCTCCGTCGCCCGGATCCCGCACCCGGCGAGAACCACGGCGAGCAACGGCACGGCGAGCAGAGCGGCCCGGGTCCGGCCCGCGGCCGGCCTCCGGGGCACGGCCCGCCGCACGCCCGGGGCGTGCACACCTCGTACGGAGCGCGCCCGGCGTACGCCCCATGCGTCGCGTACGGACATCACGCGTTCCCCTCGGTGCTGTCGCCCTCGGCGCCCTTGTCAGTGTCCCCGGGGTTGTCGGGGTTGTCCGGATCCTCCAGCTCGGAGGCGTCGCGCGGCAGGCGCAGGGTGAAGACCGCGCCTCCCTTGGGCGAGTTCGCGGCGGTGATCTCGCCGCCGTGGATGTGGGCGTTCTCCAGGGCGATGGACAGGCCGAGGCCGCTGCCCTCGGAGCGCGGCCGGGAGGCGCTGGCCTTGTAGAAGCGGTCGAAGACGTGCGGGAGGACGTCCTCGGGGATGCCCGGGCCGTGGTCCTGGACCTCGATGACCAGGTCGTTCGCCTCGTCGCGCACGCTCACGCGCACCGGTGAGCCGCCGTGCTTGAGGGCGTTGCCGATCAGGTTCGCCAGGATCACGTCCAGGCGGCGCGGGTCGACGCGCGCCATGAGGCCGCGCTCGGCGTCCAGGTCCACCGCGTCCAGCCAGGCGCGCGCGTCGATGCACGCGGTGATCTGGTCGGCGATGTCGACGTTGTCCAGGACGAGCCGGGCCGTGCCCGCGTCGAAGCGGGTGACCTCCATGAGGTTCTCCACCAGGTTGTTCAACCGCCGGGTCTCGCTCACCACGAGGCGGACGGCGGGCTCGATCATCGGGTCGACGCTGCCGGTCTCCGCGTCGAGCTCCTCCTCGAGCACCTCGGTCACGGCGGTGATCGCGGTCAGCGGCGTACGCAGCTCGTGCGACATGTCCGCCACGAAGCGCCGGGACGCCTGCTCGCGGGCACTCATGTCCTCGACCCGTTTCTCCAGCGACTCCGCCGTGCGGTTGAACGTCCTTGAAAGATCGGCGAGTTCGTCCGTGCCCGACACCCGCAGCCGGGTGTCCAGCTTGCCCTCGCCGAGCCGGCGCGCGGCTGTGCCCAGGCGGTGCACCGGCTTCAGGACGGTCGTCGCCGCCGCCTGCGCGAGCAGGGCGGATCCGATCAGCGCGAGCCCGGTCGCGATACCCAGCGACCAGGCGAGGGAGTTGAGGTCCTTGGCCTCGGGCTCCAGCGACTTGAGCATGTAGCCGGTCGGCCCGCCGTCGATCACCTTCGCGCCGCCCACCAGATACGGCTTGTCGCCCTGGACGATCCGCTGCCAGTACAGGTGGTACGCGAACTTGTTGTTCGAGGTGATCTCCTGCTTCTTGTTCACCGCCTTCTGGAGGGACTTCGGTACGTCCTCCAGCGTGAAGGTGTCCAGGTCGGAGTTCCCGCGGACCGTGTCGCCGTTCTCGTCCTCCGCGATCAGCAGCACACTGAAGCGCTGGCTGCTGTTCGCCATCTGCCCCGCCGCCAGCTGCAGTTCGTCCTGAGTCGGATGCGGTCGCAGGGTACTGGCCCGGGTCTGCATCGCCTGCTGGAAGTCGCCGAGCACCGCGTCCTGCGTGCGGGTGAGCACGGCCTCGCGGTTGAGCCAGTACGCGATCCCGGACGCCGATACGGCGGCGGTCAGCGCGACCAGGCCGAACACCACGACCAGCCGCAGCCGCAGGCTGGTGAAGCGCAGGCCCGCCAGTATCGCCTTGCGTGCCGCGGCCCAGCCGCGGAGCTTGTCCTGCGGGTCGGTCACTGAGGACTGTCCAGCCTGTAGCCGACTCCACGGACTGTGCGGATCAGCGTCGGCGAGGACGGCACGTCCTCCACCTTCGCCCGCAGCCGCTGCACGCACGCGTCGACCAGCCGCGAGTCGCCGAGATAGTCGTGCTCCCACACCAGACGCAGCAACTGCTGGCGCGACAGGGCCTGTCCGGGCCGACGGCTCAGCTCCAGGAGCAACCGCAGCTCGGTGGGCGTCAGTTGCAGATCCTCGCCGTTCTTGGTCACGGTCATCGCAGCGCGGTCGATGACGAGCGAACCGAACGTCGCGGAATCGTTGGCCTCGCGCTCACCGCGCCGCAGCACGGCCCGGATACGGGCGTCGAGCACCCGCCCCTGCACCGGCTTCACGACATAGTCGTCGGCGCCGGACTCGAGGCCCACCACGACATCAATGTCGTCGCTGCGCGCGGTCAGCAGGATGATCGGCAGCTGGTCCGTGCGCCGGATGCGCCGGCACACCTCGAAGCCGTCGATGCCGGGCAGCATCACATCGAGGACGATCAGATCGGGCCGCTGCTCGCGCAACAGCTTCAGACCGTCCTCACCGGTCGCAGCGGTGGCCACCCGGTGTCCCTGGCGCGTCAGAGAGAGCTCCAGGGCCGTCCGGATGGCGTCGTCGTCCTCGATCAGCAACAGGGAAGGCACGGACGTCATTCTGTCCCATGACATGGGCGGGTATCGACTGTTGGAGCGCTCCCACACATGTCCCGCGTACGAGTGCGTGGCGCAGGTGTCGATGAGTAGCCGTACGACGCTTCTCTGTGATCAAACTGTGGTGCGCCCGGGCCCAATCCCTGTGACAGCTCTGTGACAGTCGGCGGACACCGTCATGAAGTCCCCCCGGCAAGCTTTTGGTCACAGGCAAGGAAGCACCGCAGAACCAGAACTCCACGACGGGGGGCGCGAGATGAACACGCTGCACAGCACCAACACTGGCGCAGTAGTCACGCGTCTCCACGACGTCACGAGGAGCGCGGAGAAGTCCGGTGCCGTGAGCGGGCGGGGGTGCGCTCGCGGCACCGGGCGTCAGCACGCCGGGTCGTACATGACGGTGGTTGACGCACATGTGGGGGGAACGTACGGGGGAGCCGCGTACGGGGAGGCCACGGGGGAGCGTCGTTCGGTGTCGGAGGCGGAGTTCACCGCCTACGTCCAGGAGCGCCGCGCCTCCCTGTACGCAACCGCCTACCACCTGACCGGTGACCGCTTCGAGGCAGAGGACCTGCTGCAGAGCGCGCTGTTCTCGACGTACCGGGCCTGGGAGCGGATCAGCGACAAGGCCGCGGTCGGGGGCTACCTCCGCCGCACCATGACCAACCTGCACATCAGCGCGTGGCGCCGCCGCAAGCTGAACGAGTACCCGACCGAGGAGCTGCCGGAGACGCCCGGCGACACGGACGCGATGCGCGGCACCGAGCTGCGCGCCGTCCTGTGGCAGGCGCTTGCCCGGCTGCCCGAACTCCAGCGCACCATGCTGGTCCTTCGTTACTACGAGGGCCGCACGGACCCGGAGATCGCGGAGATCCTCGACATCAGTGTCGGCACGGTGAAGTCCAGCATCTGGCGGTCACTCCGCCGGCTGCGCGAGGACGAGGTCCTCAGCTTCGGCCGTGACGAGGAGGAGTCCTTCGGGGAGCTTGTCGCCTGAAGGCTGTGGGGGGAAGCAAGTAAACGGGGGTAGTAAGGGGGCTGTTCGTCACTCCGGGGGGAGGCGGCGGGCAGAGAGCAACGGGGGAGCAGTACCGGGGGGACCAACGGGGTCACGGGGGACCACGGGGGATCACGGGGAAAGAAGCGGGACTGGAGGGCCGGGGGGTCCATCCAGTCCCGCTTTTATGCGTACGAGGGTCTTTTATGTGTACGAGGGTGACTATGGCGCGCCTTCAGGGGCGCGGGGAACTGCGCGACCAGCCCCCACCGAACCCGCACTTACCCACCAGCCTCCGCGCGGAGCGCCACGCACCGCCCGGCCGCGGCAGCGGCGAGCCGCCCCAGCGCCTCGTCCCGGTCGCACGCGTACGCGCCCAGCACGGTCTGGCGGGCCACGATGGACCGCTCGGCGCGCATCAGCCGCCACCCCCTGCGGAGCAGGAACGGAACGGACTTCCGGCCCTCCTTGAGATCCCGCAGAAAACGGCGACGGAACGTGGTGACCGGACCTCGGCTCAAGCAGAGCGCATCCGCCAGCACTCCGGCCTCCCGGCACCGCCCTACGATCTCCGCGGCGAAGATGCCCTCCGCGATGAACAGCGGCGTACGCCCGATGTCGACGGTCTCCTCACCGGTGCGGGCGCTCAGCGAGATGTCGTACACCGGAACGCTCGTACGCCCCGTCCTGCACAGCTCCTCGATCGCGCCGACGGCGGTGTCCGCGTCCCAGGACAGCGGGTGGTCCCAGTCGATGTCCGAACTCCCCGCCACCTGCGGCAGCGTCGGGTCGCCGCCCTCCTTGTAGAAGTCGTCGAGCCGCAGCACCGGGAGGCCGGAGCGGGCCGCGAGGAGGGACTTGCCGGAGCCGGAGGGGCCGCACAGCAGCACGACGCGGGTGGGTATCGGGGGATGGGAACTCACGAGACACCAGTGTGAGGCATCGCGTGCCCGCGGCCGACCCCGCGGGTCGCCTTTTGAGCGCGCGTCACACGTCAACTACCTTTCGTGTCGTGCTGATTACTTATCGTGGCGAAAGGTGGCGGCAGCCATGACGCGACACTGGTCCGGGTTCGGAGAAGAGAGAGCCGGGCCCGGAGAAGAGAGAGCCGCGCTTCCCCCGGACGGAGGGGGAGCGCGGCTCTCCGCCGAACGGGATCCCGGGGACACGGGCCGGGATCCCGAGCCTCAGTAGGACGATCCGGAGGCGCCCAGCGCGCCCGTCGGGTGCCAGACCGTCTTTGTCTCCAGGAAGGCCTTGAGGCGGTCGATGCCGGGATCCGCAAAGTAATCCACAGCCTGTGGACGGACGACCCGCTTGAGGTTGTCCGCCGCCGCGATCTCCAGTTCCTTCGCGAGTACGTCGTCGGCGCCGGCGAGGTCGATCGCGTTGACGTCCTGGTGCGCGGCGAGGGGCGTGGCGATCTCCGCCGTCTTGCCGGAGAGGATGTTGACCACTCCGCCCGGGAGGTCGGAGGTGGCCAGCACCTCGCCCAGCGACAGCGCCGGCAGCGGGGATCTCTCGCTCGCGATCACGATCACCGTGTTGCCGGTCGCGATCACCGGGGCGATCGCCGAGACCAGGCCCAGGAAGGACGACTCCTGGGGGGCGAGGACGGTCACGACGCCCGTCGGCTCGGGAGTGGAGAGGTTGAAGAACGGGCCCGCCACGGGGTTGCCGCCGCCGACCACCTGGGCGATCTTGTCGGTCCAGCCCGCGTACCAGACCCAGCGGTCGATCGCCGCGTCGACCTGGACGGTCGCCTTCGACTTGGACAGGCCCTCCGCGTCCGCGACCTCACGTACGAACTGGTCCTTGCGGCCCTCCAGCATCTCGGCGATGCGGTAGAGGATCTGGCCGCGGTTGTACGCGGTCGCGCCGGACCAGCCGCCGAACGCCTTCCGGGCCGCGACCACCGCGTCACGGGCGTCCTTGCGGGAGGCGAGGGGCGCGTTCGCCAGCCACCTGCTTTTGGAGTCGGTCACCTCGTACACCCGGCCGCTCTCGGAACGCGGGAACTTGCCGCCCACGTACAGCTTGTAGGTCTTGAAGACGCTCAGTCGCTGTTCGGACTTCTCGGACTTCTCAGACATCGAGGTACGCCTCCAGGCCGTGGCGACCGCCCTCGCGGCCGAAGCCCGACTCCTTGTAGCCGCCGAACGGCGAGGTCGGGTCGAACTTGTTGAACGTGTTGGCCCAGACGACGCCCGCGCGGAGCTTGTTGGCGACGGCCAGGATCCGGGAGCCCTTCTCCGTCCAGATGCCCGCCGACAGGCCGTACTGGGAGTTGTTGGCCTTGGCGACCGCCTCGTCCGGTGTCCGGAAGGTGAGGACGGAGAGGACCGGGCCGAAGATCTCGTCGCGGGCGATGGTGTGCGCCTGGGTGACGTTCGTGAAGAGCGTCGGGGCGAACCAGTAGCCGGAGGACGGGAGTTCGCAGGCCGGGGACCAGCGCTCGGCGCCCTCGGCCTCGCCCTTGTCGACGAGCGAGGCGATACGGGCCAGCTGCTCGGCGGAGTTGATCGCGCCGACGTCCGTGTTCTTGTCGAGCGGGTCGCCGAGGCGGAGGGTCGAGAGCCGCCGCTTCAGGGAGTCGAGGAGCTCGTCCTGGATCGACTCCTGGACCAGGAGGCGGGAGCCCGCGCAGCAGACCTGGCCCTGGTTGAAGAAGATGCCGGTGACGATGCCCTCGACGGCCTGGTCGATGGGGGCGTCGTCGAAGACGATGTTGGCGCCCTTGCCGCCGAGTTCGAGAGTGACCTTCTTCTTCGTGCCCGCGATGGAGCGCGCGATGGCCTTGCCGACCGCCGTGGAACCGGTGAAGGCCACTTTGTTCACGTCCGGGTGCTCGACGAGGGCCGCGCCCGTGTCGCCGTATCCCGGAAGGATGTTGACGACGCCCTTGGGGAGGCCCGCCTGGCGGCAGATGTCCGCGAAGAAGAGAGCGGAGAGCGGGGTCGTCTCGGCGGGCTTCAGGACGACCGTGTTGCCGGTCGCGAGGGCCGGGGCGATCTTCCACGCCAGCATGAGGAGGGGGAAGTTCCAGGGGATGACCTGGCCCGCGACGCCCAGCGGCCGCGGGTTGGCGCCCAAGCCGGCGTGATCGAGCTTGTCGGCCCAGCCCGCGTAGTAGAAGAAGTGCGCGGCTACGAGGGGGAGGTCGGCGTCCCTCGTCTCCTTGATGGGCTTGCCGTTGTCGAGGGTCTCCAGGACGGCGAGTTCTCGGGAGCGCTCCTGGATGATCCGCGCGATGCGGAACAGGTACTTGGCGCGCTCGGAGCCCGGCAGCGCGGACCACTTCCCGAAGGCCTTGCGGGCGGCCCTCACCGCGCGGTCCACGTCCTCGGTGCCCGCCTGGGCGATCTCGGAGAGAACCTCTTCCGTGCTCGGGCTGACGGTCTTGAAGACCTTGCCGTCGGCGGCCTCGGTGAACTCGCCGTCGATGAACAGGCCGTAGGAGGGTGCGATGTCGACGACGGAGCGGGACTCGGGCGCCGGTGCGTACTCGAATGCAGATGCCATGATGGATCAGTCCACCGTCACGTAGTCGGGGCCGGAGTAGCGGCCGGTGGCCAGCTTCTGACGCTGCATCAGCAGATCGTTCAGGAGCGAGGACGCGCCGAAGCGGAACCAGTGGTTGTCCAGCCAGTCCTCGCCCACGGTCTCGTTGACCAGCACCAGGAACTTGATGGCGTCCTTCGTGGTCCGGATGCCGCCGGCGGGCTTCACGCCGACCTGTACCCCGGTCTGCGCGCGGAAGTCACGTACGGCTTCCAGCATGAGGAGGGTGTTGGGGGGTGTCGCGTTGACGGCGACCTTGCCCGTCGAGGTCTTGATGAAGTCGGCCCCGGCCAGCATGCCGAGCCAGCTCGCGCGCCGGATGTTGTCGTACGTCGACAGCTCGCCGGTCTCGAAGATGACCTTCAGGCGGGCGGCGCCCGAGGCCTCCTTCACGGCGACGATCTCGTCGTACACCTTCATGTACTTGCCCGCGAGGAAGGCCCCGCGGTCGATGACCATGTCGATCTCGTCGGCACCCGCGGCGACGGCGTCCCGCACGTCGGCCAGCTTCACGCCGAGCGCGGCGCGGCCGGCCGGGAACGCGGTGGCCACGGAGGCGACCTTCACGCCGGAGCCGGCGACGGCTTCCTTGGCGGTGGCCACCATGTCCGGGTAGACGCAGAGTGCGGCGGTCGTCGGGGTCGTACGGTCGGTGGGGTCGGGGCGGACGGCCTTGGCGCCGAGTGCCCGGACCTTGCCCGGGGTGTCCGCGCCTTCCAGCGTCGTCAGGTCGACCATCGAGATGGCGAGGTCGATGGCGTACGCCTTCGCGGTCGTCTTGATGGAACGGGTGCCGAGCGAGGCGGCGCGCGCCTCCAGGCCGACCGCGTCGACGCCGGGCAGCCCGTGGAGGAAGCGGCGCAGCGTGCTGTCGGACGCGGTTACGTCGCCGAGTGCGTGTGCAGCAACAGGTGCAGTGGTGGGCATGGTCACCAGACGAGCATATCTACGCGCGTAGCGGCTGTACAGCCCCGGTGCTCATCCCGATGCTCATCCCGGTTCCCGTCGCCGAGTCCCGCCCGTGCCCGTCCCCCCGCGTGCTTACCGTGCCCGTCGCGAGCCGGGGCACCGCCCATGAGCGGTGTCAGCGGCGTCGGGCAGAATCGGGACCATGACGACCCCGGACCCCAAGTCACCCGCGCCGGACGCACCGGATCCCCAGTACAAGGACCGGGCCTACCGGTCGCCCTCCGGTATAGCGGGCGGCGTACTGCTGCTCGCCATCGCGGGCTGGCTCGGCGTCGACGCACTGGTCGCGGGCGACGGCCGTACGCCCTGGGTGGCGCTCGCCGCACTGATCTTCCTCGTCCCGCTGGTCGTCGCCTTCACCCTCCGCCCGGCCGTCTTCGCGAACGAGCAGCGGCTGCGCATCCGCAACCCCTTCCGGGTGATCTCGCTGCCCTGGGGCACGGTCGAGGCGCTGAGGTCCGGTTACTCGAACGAGGTGTTCGACAAATCCGGCACCAAGTACCAGCTGTGGGCCGTGCCCGTCTCACTGCGCGGCCGCAAGAAAGCGGCGCGGCAGCAGGCCCGCGGGGCCGCGTCGGACACCAGCGGTCGTACGTCGGCGATACCGACCGGACCCGTGCGCGCCCAGACCGACCAGATCATGGACGAGCTGCGCGACCTGGTGGAGACCCGGGGCGAGGACGAGGGGGCGCAGGGCGAGGTGTCGGTGCGCTGGGCGTACGAGATCGTGGGACCGGCGGCGGCCGGTGCGGTGCTGTTGGCGATCCTGCTTGCGGTGGGATGAGGGCGCGGTCCTTGTCGATGGCCTGACCCGCTTGTTCTCCGGGTTGCGGGCTCGCTCGTCCCCCGGTGGTTCGGGGCTCGCGGCTCACGGTTTGAGGAGATGGCCGCGCCCGGCCGTACGAGAAGGCGGCAACTACATCGGCGGCAGGGACGTCTCGTAAGCACCGGCGTTTCCACGTAACCCAGGAGTGCATGTGTCGTACGACGAGCCGCTGCGGCTGCCCGCAGCCGCGATACCCGACGGCTGTCGGGACTGGACGGCCGGGCGGGCGGCGGGCTGGTCGGCCGCGCTGCCGCCGCGCTGGACGTTCCTGCGGGTGCGCGGGTCGATCGCGGCGGCGCTGACCACCCTCGCGCTGTGCGCGGGCGCCTGGGCCGCGCTGCTCGGCGGGCTGTGGCCGTTCGTCGCGGCGGGCTTCGCGGTGTACGTCCTGTGGGTGCTCTCGCGGCCCGAGCTGGTCTGGGTCGGGGCGCCCGGGCTGCTCCTGGCGCTCGCCGTGGAGGCACCGTCGCAGCCCTGGGCCGTGACCGCGGTCGGGGCGCTCGTCGTGGTGGTCTCCTGGGCCGCCGTCGCCGTACGTCTCCGGGCCCGGAGCACACAGCTCCACCAGGCGATGGAGGCCGCCGGGGACGTCACGGCACGTCTCCCGGTCGCGCACGCGCCGGTGCGGCGCGGCCGATTCCTGCTCCCGCTCGGCCTCGTGGTGCTCGGGCTCGGCGTGCTGACCGGCGCCACCTCGGGACTCTGGGGCACCGGTGACGACCGCAGGGGTGCCTGGGTCATGGCCGTCTTCCTGGCCGGGCTCGCCGCGACCGCACTCGTCTCGGCGCGGCTGGGCCGGCACCGGGCCGACGGGTTGCGCCGGGCACCCGTGCCCGTACTGCGCGTCCTCGTCCGCGACGACGTGGACGGCACCACGGAGGTGTACGCGGCGGACGACCTCGTGGCGCTGCGGCCGCTGTTCACCGTGGCCCTGACCTCGTCCGACGGCGACAACGAAGCGGACGACGGCGACAGCGAAGCGGACGACGGGGACGGGGAGGACGGCGAGGAGCTGGAGTGGCTCCTCGACGAGGTGGACGACGACATCCCTGGGCCGGTCCGCGAGGCCGTCCTCTACGGTGCGCCCTTCGACGGGGCCGAGGTCGTGGTCGTCAGCGCCGACGAGGACCCCGACCAGCCTCCGCTGACGGAGTGGTCGACGGGCCCGGTCCGCCCACTGACGCCGAGCGCCGGCCGCCGGCGTATCGCCAGGGGGCAGGCCAGGGAGGCACAGAACCGCCAACTGGAGGAGCAGGCAAAGGAGTTGGTGGAGGAGCTGGCCCCCGTGCCGGTACGCCACTGGAGCGCGGGCTGGCTGGACCGGGTGGCGGCCGCGCTCTTGGTGCTGTGGGGCGTCTGGTTCTGCGGGCTCTGGTTCACCGAGTCCGGCGCGCCCCTCTGGCAACTGGCCCTCGCCGTCGTACTCGGCCTCTACGGCGCTGTCCGCGTCCCCATGAAACTCGCCTGGCGCATCACCGCCGACCGTTCCGGCCTCTGGGTCACCGGCCTGCGCGGCCCTCGGCACGTCCCCTGGGACGACATCCGCTCCGTACGCCGCCAGTCCTTCGAACTGAAGCTCCGCTGGCGACACGACGACTGGGCGGTCACGGCGCCTCGCTGGGCATGGCTCGAGCGCCGCCGGGGTTTGACCCACCCGTACGACGCGCTGGCCGCCGAGCTCACGGCCATGCACAGCCATCCGGGGCTGCGGCCCACGGGGGAGAGCAGCGGGCCGGAGCGGGGACGGCCGTTGTGGCCGTTGGCCGTGGCGCTGGCGGTGGTGTGGGTGGCGGCGTTGGCCGTGTGGAGCTGAGGGCACTCGCAGACCAACGCGGAACCTGAGACGCGGGATGCTCAGGTGACGCTCCACAGACGTCGGTAGAAGGCGGTCCGCTGCGGGTCGGGGGCGATCCCGTAGGCGTCGAGGAGGGCGTCCTCCCAGCCGGGGCCGTAGTTCCACTCGGTGCTCCAGGTGGCAACGGCCAGGTCGGCCCAACGGTCAGCGACGCCCAGGGTTCCCATGTCGACGTGAGCGGACCAGGAGCCGTCCTCGTGCAGCAGCGTGTTCGGCGCGCAGGGGTCGCCGTGGCAGACGACGAGACGGTCGATCGGCGGAGGCTCGGGCAGGTCGGCGGGCACGTCCATGCCGGAGCGCCGGGCGCGTTCCAGCCGTTGATCGACAGACCAGCTGAAGGAACAGTCGGCCACGGGCAGTCGCTCGTGCAGCGCCCGTAACCCGACTCCCAGCGCCCGGACAGCCGTACCGGGATCCGCCTTCCACCGGTCACTGACGGCACTGCTGCCGGGAAGCTCCTCGGTGACCAGCCAGGCCGCCCCGTCCGCGTCGGTCCCGTGCTCCCGCACCCGGGGCACCGGCGTGAAGCGCCCGGCCCAGCCCATCCGTTCCGCCTCGGCGGCCAGGTCGAGCCCGGACCCGGCCGGAGCCCACTTGGCGAACAGCCGCTCCTCTTCGCCGGCACCGATGCGGAAGGTCAGGCCGCCCAACTCGTTCTGCCAGACGGGCAGCAGCGGGCGCCCCTTGGCCAGGGTGGCGATCGGGGCGGGTACGCGCACTGTGGGAGGCGGGGGGCCGGAGTAGGGCATGGGCGCATGGTGCTCTTCGCTCGGCGCCCAGGGCGAGTGGTTTTCTGAGGCGGCGAGGCAGGCAACGACGTACCGCGGGCTGCGACGGTCACCGCCGACCCCTACCCGCACCCGGACCCGGACCCGGACCCGGACCCGCACCCGGACCCGCACCCGGACCCGCACCCGGACCCGCACCCGGACCTGCACCCGGGTCCGGGTCCGGACCCGCACCCGGGTCCGTCCGGATCCCCATCCGCATCCGCACTCAGTCAGTCGTCAGGCGGGGCTTCCGACTCCAGGAGCCGCTCGGCGATGTCGTCCGCCCATTCCTGGGCCCACCGGCGCAGTTCGGCGATTGCCTGGTCGTCCAGACCGTAGGCGGCGAACTCGGTGTCGTCGATCCAGTCCGCTCCGACGAGGCGGGACTGGAGGTCGGCGAGGTCGAAGGTGTCGCGGGCGTGGCGGCGGCCGAGTTCTTCGAGTTCGGGGTGGCTCCAGCGGTCCGCGGCGGCTCGGACGTCGATGAGGTCGCGGGCGAGGCCGCGGTCGGCCAGGGCGCGGACCTTGGTGCCGACGACATCTTCGAGGGAGAGGACCAGGCCGTACTCAGCCCGCACGGGCGGCCGCCACAGGGCCTCCTTGTGAACGTCGACCTCGCACTCCTCCCCGCTGCCCGGGTCGGCGACCATCAGCCGCGCGGAGAGAGGGTCCGTCTCCAGTGCCCGTACGTGCCAGCCTCGCTCCTCCAGCCCCGCACACACGGTCGCGGCGATCTCCTCCATTGCCTCCGGATTCTCGGTGGCGACGTCGAGATCCTGGCTGCGGCGGTCGACCAGGCCGTGGGCCTGGACGGCGTAGCCGCCGGTGAGCGCGAGTGGGTACGGGGTGCCCACGGCGAGTACGTCCGTGAGCAGGCGGCGGTGCAGGCCGGTCAGGTTCACGCAACAGCCTGGGCGGGCGGGGCCAGTTCGGCGAAGGCGCCTTCCCAGACGTCACGGAGGTCCCGGCTGATCAGTGTGCGCAGGGTGGGCCACATGGTGAGGAGCAGGTCCTGGTTGAGGTACCGCACGAGGTCGTCGTGGAGGCCCTCGGCCAGGACGATGCGGTAGCAGCTCATGCGCAGGCGTGGCTGGTCGAGGTCGAACTCGGTCAGCCCGGACCAGGCCAGGTGTACGGGCAGGCTCACGGTCCCGTGGGCCGGGCCGGCGAGCATGGCGAACTCGACGGGCAGCCGTCGGGCGAACTTGGCTCGGCGGAGCTCGGAGAGGTTGGGCGGTGAGGCCATGCCTCGATTATTGCCCGGGGAGTCGCGGGCGTCCGGGGCCGTGATCGCCTGGCGCCGTGGTCGCTCGGGGTGGCGGCCGGAACGGGTCCGGGGCACGGCGTTGGCTCCAGAGCTCGGTTGTGCGCCACCGGTCCACCGTTCCTCGGCCGGTGGCGTGTGCCCCGGAGCAGGCGTCAACCGGCCCGCGTGAATCACTCGATGGGATGCCTCTGATCGGGGAGATCGGGGAGATCGGGGAGGACACCCCATCGAGTGCGGTCCCATGTCCGTGTGCGGGTCAGATGCCCGCCGCCGCCGACAGGTCCCCCTTGATCGTCGACAAGAGCTCCGTCGCCTTCGCGTGTGCCGCCGGGAGGGCGTCCCGGGTGCCTACCGGCACCACGACCTCCAGGTAGCACTTCAGCTTCGGTTCCGTTCCGCTGGGGCGGACGATGACGCGGGCGCCGTCCAGGGTGTAGCGCAGTCCGTCCGTGGGAGGGAGCTTGTCCGTGCCCTGGGTGAGGTCCTCGGACCGGGTGATCGGCAGGCCCGCGAGCTGCGTCGGGGGCTGTTCGCGCAGGCGTCGCATCGCGTTCGCGATCAGGGAGAGGTCGTCCACGCGGACCGAGAGCTGGTCCGTGGCGTGCAGGCCGTGCTCGATCGCGATGTCGTCGAGGAGGTCCAGGAGGGTGCGCTTCTCGGCCTTGAGCTCCGACGCCAGCTCCGTGAGCAGGAGTGCCGCCGTGATGCCGTCCTTGTCCCGTACGCCCTCGGGGTCGACGCAGTAGCCCAGCGCCTCCTCGTAGCCGTACCGGAGGCCGTCCACCTTGGCGATCCACTTGAAGCCCGTCAGCGTCTCCTCGTACGGGAGGCCCGCCTTCTCGGCGATCCGGCCGAGGAGCGAGGACGAGACGATCGACTCCGCGAACGTGCCCCGCGCGCCTCTACGGACCAGGTGGGCGGCCAGGAGCGCACCCACCTCGTCGCCTCGCAGCATGCGCCAGTCCCCGGCGTCGGGGACCGCCGCCGCGCAGCGGTCCGCGTCCGGGTCGTTCGCGATGATCAGGTCCGGGTTCGTCTCGCGCGCCTTCGCGAAGGCCAGGTCCATCGCGCCCGGCTCCTCCGGGTTCGGGAACGCGACCGTGGGGAAGTCCGGGTCCGGGTCCGCCTGCTCGGCCACGAGGACGGGGGTGGGGAAGCCGGCCCGGGCGAAGGCCGCGAGGAGGGTTTCCTTGCCCACGCCGTGCATCGCCGTGTAGACGGTGCGGGCGGTACGCGGCGAGTCGGCGGACAGTACGGCGTCCGTGCGGGCCAGGTAGGCGTTCAGGACGCTGTCGTCGAGGGTTTCCCAGCCTTCGGCGGGACGCGGTACGTCCTTGAGGCTCGCGATCGCTTCGATTTCCGCGGCGATCTCCGCGTCCGCCGGGGGGACGATCTGGGAGCCGTCTCCCAGGTAGACCTTGTAGCCGTTGTCGCGCGGGGGGTTGTGGCTGGCCGTCACCTCTACGCCTGCCGCCGCGCCCAAGTGCCTTATGGCGTACGCGAGTACGGGAGTGGGGAGCGGGCGGGGGAGCAGCGCCGCGCGCAGGCCCGCGCCGGTCATCACGGCCGCGGTGTCCCGGGCGAAGTCGGCGGACTTGTGGCGGGCGTCGTAGCCGATGACTACCAGGCCGTTGCCCTGGCCCTTCGCCTTGAGGTAGGCGGCCAGGCCGGCTGCCGCGCGGATCACCACCGCGCGGTTCATGCGCATCGGGCCCGCGCCGAGTTCGCCTCGCAGGCCCGCCGTGCCGAACTGGAGGGTGCCGGTGAAGCGTGCGGTGAGCTCCGCTGTGTCCTCGGCGTCGATGAGCTTGCCGAGTTCCTCACGGGTGTCCGCGTCGGGGTCCTCGGCCAGCCATGCCTTGGCCCGGGCGATGAGTTCGTCCTGCACGTCGGGTGAGCCTCTCTCTTCGTCCTGCGTTGCCGTGTACCCGGGTTTTCGCCCCCGCCGCCCTTACCCGGCCCGTCCCTGGGGGCTGCGCCCCCAGACCCCAGCTTTCGGCCTGGACGGCCTCGTCCTCAAACGCCGGACGGGCTAGTGATTCACCCTCTCCGGCGTTTGAGGCGCGGGGGTTCGGGGGCCGGCCCCCGAAAACGGGGTCTGGGGCGGAGCCCCAGGAGTATGGGACGGGCAGGGGCGGCGGGGGCGAAGAAAGCCTCCGCCTACAGCCGATCCAACACCTGAGTAAGCAGCGCCCCCATACGCGTCGCCGAGTCACGCCCCGCCTGGAGCACCTCCTCGTGGTTCAGCGGCTCGCCGGTCATACCCGCGGCGAGGTTCGTCACCAGGGAGATGCCGAGAACCTCCGCCCCCGCCTCGCGCGCGGCGATGGCCTCGAGGGCCGTCGACATGCCGACCAGGTCCGCCCCGATGGCGCGGGCCATCCGGATCTCGGCCGGCGTCTCGTAGTGCGGGCCGGGGAACTGCGCGTACACGCCCTCTTCGAGGGTCTCGTCGATCTCCTTGCACAGGGCGCGGAGCCGGGGCGAGTACAGGTCCGTCAGGTCGACGAAGTTCGCGCCGACGATCGGCGAGGCCGCCGTCAGGTTGATGTGGTCGCTGATGAGGACCGGTTGGCCGGGGCGCATGCCCTCGCGCAGACCGCCGCAGCCGTTGGTCAGCACGATGGTCTTGCAGCCGGCCGCCACGGCCGTACGGACGCCGTGCGCGACGGCGGCGACACCGCGGCCCTCGTAGTAGTGGGTGCGGCCCAGGTAGACGAGCGCGCGCTTGTCGCCGATCCGGTATGAGCGGACACTGCCGCCGTGGCCCTCGACCGCCGGCGGCGGGAAACCGGGCAGCTCGGTGACCTGGAAGTCGGCCGCGGGGGCGCCGAGCGCGTCCACGGCCGGTGCCCAGCCGGAGCCCATCACGAGGGCGACGTCGTGGGTCTCGGCGCCCGTCAGTTCCCGCACGCGCGCGGCAGCGGCGTCGGCGGCGGCGTGGGGATCGCCCTGGATGTCGTCCGGAAGAAGAGATGCGTTCACGCGCACGAGGGTAGCCGCTTCGGGCCTACGCGCGTAGATGTGATTGGTCACGGGATTGTGATCGTTGTGTTGTTGTTTCCGCCGAGGGCACATCACCGGCGCATCACCCACCGAACCCGCGGAGCGCTCAGCAAGGGCGCTTGCGCAGCTCCATCACGTAGTCGTGCGGGGCGCCGGCCGATTCCGCCGCGTCCGCCAGCTCGCCGAGGTAGCGGGCCGAGGGGAGGCCTCCCTCGTAGCCGTTCAGGACATACACCCACGCCGGCTCCTCGCCCTCCAGCGTGTGGATCCGTACCCGCATACGGCGGTAGACGTCGAGGCCGACACCCTCCCAGCGGTCCAGGGAGTCCTCGTCCAGGGGTGCGACGTCGTACAGCGCGACGAAGACCTGTGAGCGCGGGGCCTCGACGATGGTCGCCAGTGCGCCCTCCCAGCCCATGTGCTCGCCGCCGAACGTCAGCCGCCAGCCGTTCAGCCACCCGGTGGCGCGCAGCGGCGAGTACGGAGCGCGGCGCGTCATGAGCCGCGGGTCGAGATTGCCGGCGTACGCGGCGTAGAGCGACATGAGACCGAGAGTACGGCAGCGAACACGTACGCCCCTCCCGCAACTGGGACACCCGGCTACTCCAACCGAGGTACCCGCCTCCCGCGGCTGACATACCCGCCTCCCGAGACTGAGACGCCCTCCTCCCGTAGCCGAGGCACCCGGCCGAGCCCCGGGCGCGAGCACCCCGGGCAGAAGCACCCTGAGGCGTGCGGGACAATGGAGTACGTGACTCGGATCGTGATCATTGGTGGCGGACCCGGCGGATACGAGGCGGCCCTGGTAGCCGCCCAGCTCGGCGCGGAGGTAACCGTCGTCGACTGCGACGGCCTGGGCGGGGCGTCGGTGCTCACCGACTGCGTCCCGTCGAAGACCCTGATCGCCACGGCCGAGGTGATGACCACCTTCGACTCGTCCTACGAGGAGCTCGGGATCATCGTCGCCGATGACACTCCTCACATCGACACGCCCGCGCGCGTCGTCGGTGTCGATCTCGGCAAGGTCAACCGGCGTGTGAAGCGGCTCGCGCTCGCCCAGTCGCACGACATCACGGCTTCCGTGACGCGTGCGGGCGCCCGGGTGCTGCGCGGGCGCGGGCGGCTCGAAGGCATGCAGGCCCTGGACGGGTCGCGGAAGGTCGTCGTACGGGCCGCGGACGGTACGGAAGAGACGCTCGTCGCCGATGCCGTGCTCATCGCCACCGGCGGGCACCCCCGTGAGCTGCCCGACGCGAAGCCCGACGGCGAGCGCATCCTCAACTGGACCCAGGTGTACGACCTGGACGAGCTCCCCGAAGAGCTCATCGTCGTCGGGTCCGGTGTCACCGGTGCCGAGTTCGCCGGCGCCTACCAGGCGCTCGGGTCGCGGGTCACGCTCGTGTCCAGCCGTGACCGCGTGCTGCCGGGCGAGGACTCGGACGCGGCGGGCGTCCTCGAGGACGTGTTCCGGCGCCGCGGCATGAACGTCATGGCGCGCTCGCGGGCCGCGTCCGCCAAACGGGTCGAGGACCGGGTCGAGGTGACGCTGGCCGACGGCCGTGTCATCACCGGCTCGCACTGTCTGATGGCCGTCGGCGCCATTCCCAACAGCCATGGCATGGGTCTCGAGGAGGCGGGGGTCAAGGTCCAGGAGTCCGGGCACATCTGGACCGACAGGGTGTCCAGGACCACGGCTCCCGGTGTGTACGCCGCCGGTGACGTGACCGGAATCTTCGCGCTCGCCTCCGTCGCCGCCATGCAGGGCCGTATCGCCATGTACCACTTCCTGGGAGACGCGGTCGCCCCGCTGAACCTGAAGACGGTGTCCTCGAACGTCTTCACCGATCCCGAGATCGCCACCGTCGGCTACTCGCAGGCGGATGTCGACGGCGGCGTCATCGACGCCCGGGTCGTGAAGCTGCCGCTGCTGCGCAACCCGCGCGCCAAGATGCAGGGCATCCGGGACGGCTTCGTGAAGATCTTCTGCCGGCCCGGCACCGGGATCGTGGTCGGCGGTGTCGTGGTCGCGCCGCGCGCCTCCGAGCTGATCCACCCGATCTCGCTCGCGGTCGACAACAACCTGACCGTCGAACAGATCGCGAACGCCTTCACCGTGTATCCCTCCTTGTCGGGCTCGATCGCAGAGGTGGCACGGCAGCTCCACACTCGTAAGACCGAGGGCGAGGCCTGACGATGAAAAGCAACTCCCCGCTGGTCAACGGGAGTTGCCGACCATTCGTGCGGCATAGACGGCCGGAGTAGGCCCCTATACCACTTACCGTGCGGCCGTGCGAACAACTTCTGTTATTCGGCGAAAACTGCTGAAAGCAGACGGTCGTTGGGGTTACTGTCAGTTTCGTGTTCGCTGCAGAACGTCGCCAATTGATCCTCGAAATGGTGCGAGCGAATGGGGCTGTGTCGCTCCGTGAGCTCGCCCGCGTCGTCCAGACCTCCGAAGTGACCGTACGGCGGGACGTGCGCGCACTGGAGGCAGAAGGACTCCTCGACCGCCGACATGGCGGTGCGGTATTGCCGGGCGGGTTCACGCGGGAGTCCGGCTTTCCGCAGAAATCTCATCTCGCGACCGCTGAGAAAACGGCCATCGCCGACCTCGCCGCGAGTCTCGTCGAAGAGGGCGAGGCCATTGTGGTGGGGGCCGGGACCACCACGCAGGAGCTGGCTCGCCGGCTCGCGCGGGTGCCCGGGCTGACCGTCGTCACCAACTCCCTCTTGGTGGCACAGGCGTTGGCCCATGCCAACCGTGTGGAGGTCGTGATGACCGGCGGCACCCTGCGCGGTTCCAACTACGCCCTGGTCGGCAGCGGTGCCGAGCAGTCCCTCCAGGGGCTGCGGGTCTCGCGGGCCTTTCTGTCGGGGAGCGGACTGACCGCCGAGCGCGGTCTGTCCACCTCCAACATGCTGTCGGCGTCCGTCGACCGCGCGTTGGTGCAGGCGGCCGCGGAGGTCGTCGTCCTCGCCGACCACACCAAACTCGGCACCGACACGATGTTCCAGACGGTGCCGACCGACGTGATCACCCGGCTGGTCACCGACGAACCGCCCGGCCACGACGACCGTGCGGCCACCGAACTGCAGGCCCTGGCCGACCAGGGTGTGCAGATCGCGGTGGCCGGGGCCGGCGGTGCCGGAGGCGATACGGTCCCGGCGGGGCGCCAGCCGCCACGCCGGGACGTGCCGCTGCCGGGCCCCAGACGTGGCCAAGTCCCGGGCGGAGGTCCGCAGTTGCGCAGCGCGGCGGCGGTGCTGGGGGAACAGCCCCAGAGCGAGCGGGCGCGGGTCGCGGACATGCGCCGGCGCTGACCGAACCGCTGGTGCGGAGGGCGTGAGGGCACTGACGGACGGTGGTCCAGTCCGTACGTCAGGCTTGGCCGCTCCACAGGGGCAGGCCTTCAGGCCCACAGGGCTTCAGGGCTTCAGGCCCCGCAGGGTCAGGGTCAGCAGGCGGTCGGCCAGTTCCGGGTCGTCCGGGGTCTCTTCGGCGGCCAACGCGATCGCGTTGGTCAGCTGGAGCAGATCGCCGATGGAGACCTCGGAGCGAACGGCGCCCGCTTGCTGCGCACGCGCGAGCAGGCGGCTGCCCGCCGCACGCATCGGCCCGCTGCACCGGGCCAGCGCGGAACCCTCGTCGTGCGAGGCCGACATGAGCGCACGCGACAGACCGCGGTACTCACCCGCATGAGTGATGATGGCGCGCAGCCAGGCCACGAGCGCCGTGCACGGCTGCGGGTCGTCGAGCAGCGCGCGCGAGCGGGACAGCAGATCGTTCACCGCGTCCGCGAAGACCGCGCTCAGCAGCGCGTGCCGGTTCGGGAAGTGCCGGTACAGGGTGCCGATGCCGACACCCGCGCGCCGCGCCACATCCTCGAGGGACGCGTCAGCCCCGAACTCGGCGAACGCCGCCCGCGCTTCGGCGATCAGCCGGTCGCGGTTGCGGCGGGCGTCGGCGCGCATGGGACGTACGGCGGTGGAGCCTTCCGTCGTCCCAGTGGCGTTTTCCACGGTCCCATGTGAGGCCGCGCTCACCATGACGTTCACCTGCCCTCTCCTGCCGCACCGGCTGCTGTCAAGCATGCCATCGTGAGCGGACAAGCAGGTTTCAGGGCCCTGGGGGAGCCTCATGCAGATCAGCGGTCCTGACGCGCGGCGCGTACTGCTGCTCGTACGCGACCTGGCGGACGCCCAATCCCTGGAGGAGCTGCCCGAACAGGGGGAAATCATGACCGCCACGTCGCCACACGCGCAGGCCGCCGCCGGAGGAGCCACCTCCGAACGCAGCGCGAGCCGGGTCCTGACGGGAATCACCGCGGTGCTCGGGCCGCTGCTGCTCACGCAGAGCCGTCTCACGCAGAGCCATCCAACTCAGTGCCCAACTCAGAGCCATCTGACTCAAAGCCATCTGACGCGGGGGATGAACGGAGCGCCCGGCGGACCGTCACAGGTCCTCCGGGCGCTCCGTGCGCATGTAGCCGGCCGCGTGTCACCGCGTGCGGTCGTGTAGCAGAGAGACCGCGGCGTCAGTCCTTGATCTCGCAGATCACGGCGCCGGAGGTGAGCGACGCGCCGACCTCCGCGGACAGGCCCTTGATGGTGCCGGAGCGGTGCGCGTTGAGCGGCTGCTCCATCTTCATGGCCTCCAGGACGACAACCAGGTCGCCCTCTTTGACCTCCTGGCCCTCCTCGACGGCGACCTTGACGATGGTGCCCTGCATCGGGGAGGCGAGGGTGTCGCCGGAAGCCGCCGGGCCGGACTTCTTGGCCGCGCGGCGCTTGGGCTTGGCGCCCGCCGCCAGACCCGTACGGGCCAGGGACATGCCCAGCGAGACGGGCAGCGAGACCTCCAGGCGCTTGCCGCCGACCTCGACGACGACCGTTTCGCGACCGGGCTCCTCGTCGGTGTCCGTGTCCGCGGGGGCCGCGAAGGGCTTGATCTCGTTGACGAACTCGGTCTCGATCCACCGGGTGTGGACCGTGAACGGACCGGTGGAGCCGGTGAGTTCGGGGGCGAACGCCGGGTCGGTGACGACCGCGCGGTGGAAGGGGATGGCGGTGGCCATGCCCTCCACGTTGAACTCGGCGAGCGCGCGGGCGGCCCGCTGGAGGGCCTGCTCGCGGGTGGCGCCGGTGACGATCAGCTTGGCGAGGAGTGAGTCCCAGGCGGGGCCGATGACCGCGCCGGTCTCCACGCCCGCGTCCAGGCGGACACCGGGGCCCGACGGCGGGGCGAAGGTGGTGACGGTGCCGGGCGCGGGCAGGAAGTTGCGGCCCGGGTCCTCGCCGTTGATGCGGAACTCGAAGGAGTGGCCGCGCAGCTGCGGGTCGCCGTAGCCCAGTTCCTCGCCGTCGGCGATACGGAACATCTCGCGCACCAGGTCGATGCCGGCGACCTCCTCGGTCACCGGGTGCTCCACCTGGAGGCGGGTGTTGACCTCGAGGAAGGAGATCGTGCCGTCGGTGCCGACCAGGAACTCCACGGTGCCCGCGCCGACGTAGCCGGCCTCCTTGAGGATGGCCTTCGAGGCGGCGTACAGCTCGGCGTTCTGCGCCTCGGACAGGAACGGCGCCGGGGCCTCCTCGACCAGCTTCTGGTGGCGGCGCTGGAGGGAGCAGTCGCGGGTGGAGACGACGACCACGTTGCCGTGGGAGTCGGCCAGGCACTGGGTCTCCACGTGCCGGGGCTTGTCCAGGTAGCGCTCCACGAAGCACTCGCCACGGCCGAACGCGGCAACGGCCTCGCGCACCGCGGAGTCGTACAGCTCGGGTACCTCTTCCAGCGTGCGGGCGACCTTCAGGCCGCGTCCGCCACCACCGAAGGCAGCCTTGATCGCGATCGGCAGGCCGTGCTCCCTCGCGAACGTGACGACCTCGTCGGCGCCGGACACCGGGTCGGGGGTGCCCGCGACGAGCGGGGCCCCGGCGCGCTGCGCGATGTGCCTCGCGGCGACCTTGTCGCCCAGGTCGCGGATGGCCTGCGGGGGCGGGCCGATCCAGATCAGGCCCGCGTCCCCGACCGCCTGCGCGAACTCGGCGTTCTCGGAGAGGAAGCCGTAGCCGGGGTGGATCGCGTCCGCCCCGGAGTCCTTGGCGGCCTGAAGCACCTTGGCCATGTCGAGGTAACTGGTGGCCGGGGTGTCACCGCCCAGGGCGAACGCCTCGTCCGCGGCCCGCACATGCAGCGCGTCCCGGTCCGGGTCGGCGTACACGGCCACGCTCGCGATCCCGGCGTCTCGGCACGCCCGGGCGACACGGACAGCGATTTCGCCACGGTTGGCGATCAACACCTTGCGCACGTTGGCTCCCTCTCCTTGAAACAAGCCGAGTTTAGGGACTGCCGACACGACGTTTCGACCCGTCCCCGGTGGTGAGCTTGCCCACACGGAGCGTGATACGAGGTCCGCTCGCCTGCGAAATCCCTTGTCGCACCAGGGTACGCGGCGGGCTTGCCCTGAACCCTAGTCCTCCGATGTGGTGCAGGTCTCTGTGAGAGCGTGCCGCGCCCAGAGTCGTTTCTTTGTGGAGTCCCTACGAATGGCCCAACGATTCTTTGCCTTCGGCGGATCCCTTGTCCCGGGGTTTACCCGTTAGTAGCGTTCGCGATGCTGAAGAGAGTCCGTGGCCCGAACGGCCCCGTTGAGGGGCGGTGGTCGGGTGGCGGGTGGGCGTACTTGGGGTAACAGCAGCGCTTCAGGCTAAGAGCAGCGTGCTCGAGCGGCAGTCGAAAGTGGGTGGGGTCCGGTGGTGCGCAGACCGGTGGCGTGGGTGGCCGCGATCGTGCTCTTCGTGGAGGCGCTGGGCATCGCACTGCTCAACTGGTTCCTGGGGGTCGTCGTCGACCGGCAGGACATGTCCTTGGCCGGGCTCGATCCGAATGCGATGTCCGTGTCCTCGAAGGCCGCGGGTCTGGTCTTCGGCCTCTACTTCGCGCTCTGCGGTTTCGTCGCGCTGCGCGTCGCCCTGCGCGACCGCGCCCCCGCCGGCCTCGGCCGCATCCTGCTGATCAGCGCCGCGGTCGTGCACGGCACGCTCGGCGCGTTCACGGTCGGCATGGTGGGCTGGGGCGCGTTCGCCTTCATGATGGTGGTGCTCGGGCTGATCGTGCTCATCTTCATGGCGTACGACCGTCCGGAGCCCGCCGTGTCCGACGCGAAGCCGGACGGCGAGGGTGGCGGCGACGGCGAGCGTGACGGCGACCGCGAGGGTGGCGGGGGCGTCGGCGTGAACGGGGGAGCCCCGGCCGCCCCTCCGGCGCCCTCGACCCCCTGACTGTCGTCCCGGTCCGTTACCTCTCGCGCGGCGTCCACAACTCCGTGATCGCGACGCCCAGATCGGCAAGCAGGCGGCGCACCAGCGGCAGCGAGATGCCGATGACGTTGCCGTGGTCGCCGTCGATGCCGTCGATGAACGGGGCCGAGCGGCCGTCGAGCGTGAACGCCCCGGCGACGTAGAGGGGTTCGCCCGAGGCGACGTACGCGGCGATCTCGGCGTCGGTCGGCTCGCCGAAGCGGACCACCGTGGAGGCGACCCCCGACGTGTACCGCCCGGTGGTCGTGTCCCACACGCAGTGCCCGGTCTGCAGCGTGCCCGCGCGGCCGCGCATCGACTTCCAGCGGGCGGTCGCCTCCTCGGCGTCGGCGGGCTTGCCGAGCGCCTCGCCGTCCAGGTCGAGCACCGAGTCGCAGCCGATCACCAGGGCACCCTTGACCTCGGGCTTCGCTGCCACCACGGACGCCTTCGCCTCGGCGAGGGCGAGCGCGAGCTCGGCGGGGGTCGGTGCCGACACGGCGTCCTCGTCGACCCCGCTGACGACGACCTCGGGGTCGAGCCCGGCCTGGCGCAGCAGCGCGAGCCGGGCGGGGGACTGGGAGGCGAGCACGAGCCGGCGGCGTGGCTGATCAGTCATGTGGCCAGGGTATCGGCGCGTTTCGGCTCCGCCGCGGCCGACCGGTTCACGTGCCGTCGGTTCGCGTGCCGCCGGGTTCGCGTGCCGCCGGGTTCGCGTGCCGACCGGTTCACATGGCCCCGAGCACGATCATCGCCAGGATCATGGCCAACGCCAGGAGAACGCCCGCGCGCCGCAACATCGCCTGCATATCGCGGAGTTCCTTGGGGGGCTCGTTCTCGGGGTCGGACCACAGCATGTCAACGATCGTGACTCGGCGGCGGGGTGGGGCGCCTGAGTACGCGTACTCAACTTGCGTAAATGGGTCTGGGGTTTCTTTAGCCTGGGTCGGGCTGCTACGGTCCCGCTGTCCGCCTTTAAAGGAACTCAAGACCCCTTTAGGAGAGGAGTCGCTGTGTTCACCACCGTCTGGACAGCCTCGCCCCAGCGCCCCAGCGAGGGCTTCACCGCCAACTGGTCCCAGGAGGGTTTCTGGCGCCAGTCCTTGCGCCAGGCCGTCCGGCTCGGCGCGGGCGGCGACCGGGTCCGTATCCGCCTCTCGAACGCGTACGGCGCCTCACCGCTGCGGATCGCGGGCGCCACCGTCGCCCGTACGACCCGAGGGGCCGCCGTGGAGCCCGGCTCGGTCCGGCGCCTCACCTTCGCGGGGGCCGCGTCCGCGGAGATCCCGGCACGCGGGGAGGCCGTAAGTGACGCGACCGAACTCACCCTGGACTCAGGGGACTCGGCGACCGTCACCCTCCACCTCGACGCCACCACCGGACCCGCGACCTTCCACGCGCAGGCCTTCACGACCAGCTACCGGGGTACGGGCGACCGTCTGGAGGACGTGACCGGCGAGGGTTTCGACGAGGCGACCGAGTCCTGGTACTTCCTGTCTGCCGTCGAGGTCTCCGCGGGGCGTACGGACGGCGTGGCCCTCTTCGGCGACTCGATCACCGACGGGTTCGGGTCCACCCCGGGCGCGAACCGCCGCTGGTCCGACGCGCTCGGCGCCCGCACCGGGCGGCCCGTCCTCAACGCGGGTATCGGCGGCAATCTCGTCCTCAACGACTCCGCCTGGTACGGGGAGAAGGGCGTCCACCGCCTGGAACGGGACGTCCTCGCCCACGCCGGCGTGAGCACACTCGTCGTCCTCCATGGTCTCAACGACATCGGCTTCAGCGAGACGGACGAACAGCCCACGTATGTGCCCGCGCCGGTTGTCGAGGGGGACGAACTCATCGCGGGCCACCGGGAGTTGATACGCCAGGCGCGCGTCCGTGGCCTGCGTGTCATCGGTGCGACCCTGCTGCCCTTCGGCGGCTCCGATCACTGGGGTGAGCGTGCGGCCAAGGTGAGCCATGAGCTGAACGAGTGGATTCGCTGCTCAGGGGAGTACGACGCGGTCGCCGACCTGAGCCGTGCGCTCGCCGATCCCGCCGACCCGGATGCGCTGCGTGCCGCGTACGACTTCGGCGATCACCTGCACCCGAATGATGCCGGGTACGAGGTGATGGCCGAAGTCGTCGCCGGAGTTCTTTAGCCGGGGCGGCTTCAGGCGGGCCAGTACGTGCGGCCCCACGCCGTCGGGCCCGGCGCCGGCAAGCGCTGCTGGGCCAAGCGCGCCGGGTCCGCCCACGCGTCCCGCTCCCGCGTCGCGCCGGGCGGGACCGTGGCTGCCGCCGCGGCGCGGGCCTGGACCACCGCCAGTGCGGCGGCGAGCTCCTCCGGGGTCGGATTGCCCCGTACGACCTTGATCATGACCGCTCCCGTTCCCGCTCTCGACTGGCTTTCTGCGTTCGGCCGGCTTCCTACAGGGCTACAGGGGGATGTTGCCGTGCTTCTTCGGCGGCAGGGACTCCCGCTTCGAGCGCAGCGAACGCAGGCCGCGTACGACGTGGGAGCGGGTGTCGGACGGCATGATCACGGCGTCGATGTAGCCGCGCTCGGCCGCCGTGTAGGGGTTGAGGAGCGTGTCCTCGTACTCCTGGATGAGGCGGGCCCGGGTGGCCTCCTGCTCGTTCTCGGGAGCCGCGGCGATGGTGCGGCGGTGCAGGATGTTCACCGCGCCCTGCGCGCCCATCACGGCGATCTGGGCGGTCGGCCAGGCGAGGTTGAGGTCGGCGCCCAGGTGCTTGGAGCCCATGACGTCGTACGCGCCGCCGAAGGCCTTGCGGGTGATCACCGTGATGAGGGGGACGGTGGCCTCCGCGTACGCGTAGATCAGTTTCGCGCCGCGGCGGATGATGCCCATGTGCTCCTGGTCGACGCCCGGGAGGAAGCCGGGGACGTCCACGAAGGTCAGCACCGGCACGTTGAACGCGTCGCAGGTGCGGACGAAGCGCGCGGCCTTTTCGGATGCGTTGATGTCCAGGCAGCCCGCGAACTGCATCGGCTGGTTGGCGACGATGCCCACCGGGCGGCCCTCGACCCGGCCGAAGCCGGTGACGATGTTCGGCGCGAACAGCGGCTGCGTCTCGAAGAACTCGGCGTCGTCCAGGACGTGTTCGATGATGGTGTGCATGTTGTACGGCTGGTTCGCGCTGTCCGGGATCAGCGTGTCCAGCTCGCGGTCCTCGTCCGTCGGCTCGAGGTCCGCCTCCTCGGGGAAGGCGGGCGGCTCGCTGAGGTTGTTCGACGGGAGGTAGGAGAGCAGCGACTTGACGTACTCGATCGCGTCCTTCTCGTCGCCCGCCATGTGATGGGCCACGCCGGACGTGGAGTTGTGGGTCCGGGCGCCGCCCAGTTCCTCGAAGCCGACGTCCTCTCCGGTGACCGTCTTGATGACGTCCGGGCCTGTGATGAACATGTGCGAGGTCTGGTCGACCATGACCGTGAAGTCGGTGATCGCGGGCGAGTAGACCGCGCCGCCCGCGCACGGGCCGACGACCAGGCTGATCTGCGGAATGACGCCGGAGGCGTGGGTGTTGCGGCGGAAGATCTCGCCGTACATGCCGAGCGCCGAGACGCCCTCCTGGATGCGGGCACCGCCCGAGTCGTTGATGCCGATGACCGGACAGCCGGTCTTCAGCGCGAAGTCCATCGCCTTCATGATCTTCTGTCCGAAGACCTCGCCCAGAGCCCCGCCGAAGACCGTGAAGTCCTGCGAGAACACGGTCACCGGGCGGCCGTCCACCGTGCCGTAGCCGGTCACCACTCCGTCCCCGTACGGGCGGTTGTTCTCCAGGCCGAAGTCGGTCGACCGGTGCTGGGCGAACTCGTCGAACTCGACGAACGACCCCTCGTCCATCAGCAGTTCGATCCGCTCACGGGCAGTCAACTTGCCCTTGGCGTGCTGCTTTTCGACGGCACGCGCCGAGCCGGCGTGCGTCGCCTCCTCGATGCGGCGCCGCAGATCCGCGAGCTTGCCCGCGGTGGTGTGGATGTCGATCTCGCGCTGCTGTTCCGGCTCGGACATCGGGATGGGGCTCCCTGCCTGCTCAATGGGGACGTGAGGGTGAGGTCTCAGAAGATCAGAAGGGTTCAGAGGGGTTCAGAGGGGTTCGACGGGGTTCGGAAGGGTGAGGTGCTCAGAAGGGGGATTGGCTACTCATCCGTAGCGTAGTGCTGTGCCTACAGTTCGGCAGTGCGGCGTTTACCACACCTAATGTGGGTTGCATGACGCCGCGAGATGACTCAGACGCGAACGACAATCGCTGGTCCGACCTGGACCGTCCGCCGCTCAACGCCGCGGCACTGCGCCGCGCGCTCGTCCGGGACGGCCGGCTCTGGTCCGATGTCCAGCTGGTGTCCCGTACGGGGTCCACCAACACCGATCTCGTCGCTTTCGCCGCGAACGGCAAGGCCGAGGAGGGTGCGGTCCTCGTGGCCGAGGAGCAGGACGCCGGGCGCGGCCGCCTGGACCGCCGCTGGACGGCGCCCGCCCGCTCCGGGCTCTTCTTCTCCGTACTGCTGAAGCCGGCCGGGGTCCCCGTGGAGCGCTGGGGCTGGCTGCCGCTGCTTGCCGGTGTCGCCACGGCCGCCGGGCTGTCCCGCGCCGCCGGGGTCGACATGGCCCTCAAATGGCCCAACGACCTGCTGGTCACGGTCGGCGGCGAGGAGCGCAAGGTCGGCGGGATCCTCGCCGAGCGCGCGGGCCCCGACGCCGTCGTGGTCGGCATCGGCATCAACGTCAGCCTCCGCGAGGACGAGCTGCCCGTGCCCGGCGCGGGATCGCTCGCGCTGGCGGGAGCGATCAGCACGGACCGTGACCCCCTGCTGCGGGCCGTACTGCGCTCCTTGGAGGACTGGTACCGGAAGTGGCGCGACGCGGGCGGCGACCCGGCGGCGTCCGGCCTCCAGGAGACGTACGCCGCCGGGTGCGCGACCCTCGGAAGGGTCGTACGGGCCGAACTGCCCGGAGACACGTCGATCATCGGCGAGGCGGTGGCGGTCGACGGGGACGGGCGGCTGGTGCTGGCGACGGCGGAGGGTGTGCAGCAGCCCGTGGGGGCGGGGGACATCGTGCATCTGAGGTCGACGGGATCCACGGGATCGAAGGGGCCGATGGGCGAGGAGTGAGTGGCGGGCCAAGAGTGAGCGATGGGACGAAAGGGGTACGGGGTACGCGAGGTATCTGGCCTCGGATGATGAGCAAGAGGCGGGTACAGGCCGTACGACAGGGAGCGGACCACCGGACCTACGAGTGAGAGTGGGCCATGAGCCGTCCGGCCTCGGCACTCGGGAGTGAGCCACAGCACACCTGCCGTAGAGTTGAGGCCGGTCGATACCTGACCGCGGCAGATCGGAAGGGCAGCAGGCGTGACCGTCGACGACACGGGCTCCGGCACGGGTAACCCCGCCTCCGACGGCGAGCCGGGGCGTACCGCCGGGTCTGTCGCCGATACGGCGGCCGCACGGGTCGCCCGGACCGAGACCCACGTACGGGTGGACGCGCAGGACCGGACGGACGCGCAGGGTCGCCGGACGGACGCACAGGCCAGGGGAGACGCGTCGGTCCGGGTCGATGCGCAGGCCGACGAATCCGGCGACGATCCGCTGGCGCTCCGGCTCGAACAGCTCATCCTCGGCGCCGAGCGGCGCTACACCCCCTTCCAGGCGGCCCGCAGCGCCGGCGTCTCCGTGGAGCTGGCCACCCGCTTCTGGCGGGCCATGGGCTTCGCCGACATCGGCCAGGCCAAGGCGCTGACGGAGGCGGACGTGCTCGCGCTGCGCCGGCTCGCCGGTCTCGTCGAGGCGGGCCTGCTCAGTGAGGCGATGGCGATCCAGGTGGCCCGTTCCACCGGCCAGACGACCGCCCGGCTGGCCGAGTGGCAGATCGACTCCTTCCTGGAGGGCCTGACCGAGCCCCCGGAACCCGGCATGACCCGCACCGAGGTGACATACCCCCTCGTCGAGCTGCTGCTGCCCGAGCTGGAGGAGTTCCTCGTCTACGTCTGGCGGCGTCAGCTCGCCGCCGCGACCGGCCGGGTCGTGCAGGCCGCGGACGACGAGGAGATGGTCGACCGGCGGCTGGCTGTCGGATTCGCCGACCTTGTCGGCTTTACGCGCCTGACGCGGCGCATGGAGGAAGAGGAACTCGGCGAGCTCGTCGAGGCCTTCGAGACCACGGCCGCGGATCTGGTGGCCGCTCGCGGGGGCCGACTGGTCAAAACCCTGGGTGACGAGGTGCTGTACGCCGCCGACGACGCGGGCGTGGCCGCCGAGATCGCCCTCCGCCTGATCGAGACCATGGCCAACGACGAGACGATGCCCGAACTCCGTGTCGGGATCGCCTTCGGCACCGTGACCACCCGTATGGGCGATGTCTTCGGTACGACCGTGAACCTCGCGTCCCGGTTGACCTCGATAGCTCCCAAGGACGCCGTTCTGGTGGACGGGGCCTTCGCGGAGGAGATCACCCGGACGGGCGACGCGCCCGCCTCGGAGGCCGCGGCCGCGGAGGCGGCGGCCGCCGCCGAGAAGGAGGGCGAGGAGCCGCCGCTGTACCGCTTCACGCTCCAGCCGATGTGGCAGCGCGCGGTTCGGGGGCTGGGTGTGGTCGAACCTTGGTTGCTGAGCCGTAGGGATTCCTGAGCCGCGGATTCCTGAGCCGCGGGGACCCTGAGCCGCGGGGATTCCTGAGCCGGGTTATCGGTCTTCGTCGAGGCAGAGGCCCACGATCGGTACGCACAGGTCCGAGGGCTCGGGGTTTCGGGCCGGGGGACGGGCCGTGCCGGTGGAGGGCGGGGCCGGGGCCGCATTCGAGGGTGTGGTGGCTGGAGGCCGGGGAGCTGGTTGCCGGGCGGCTTCTTCCGCCGGCGGGGTGGTGACGATCGGGCGCGAGCCCTGGGTGGCCCCGGAAGGTGTGGCTGTGGGGCGTACGGCTCCCGGCCACGCCTGTCCTGCCCTGTCTGCGGGTCCTGGCCGCCCTGCCTGTCCTGGCCGGGCCGACTGACCGGAGGGCGGTGTCGCTCCGGCACTCCCCATGGTTGCCGTGGCCGACGGTGACGCACTCGCCGTGGGTACGCCCGCGACCACCGCCCCGGCGTTGTCCCGAGCCGTGTCCTCGGCGGAACTGGCCGCGCCGGGCTCGACGTCCATGGCCTCCACGCCTTCGCCGCCGCCCGATGACGTGGCACCCAGTCGCATCAGGCTCAGGGCTCCCGCGGCCAGCGCGAGCCCTCCGACCGCGAACAGGACGCGGCGGGGGCGGGGTTTGCGGTGCCGTCCGCGGGGGGTGCGGCCGAGGGTGGGCTCGGGCGGCA
>NZ_JBQQCG010000108.1:0-34473 GCF_052245575.1 Streptomyces sp. 2A115
CGCTACCTCCCCGAAGGCAGCATGGACGAGCTCTACCGTGAACTCCCCGAAAGCGCCCCCGCACTACCCAACACACCGAACAAGCCCGCCAGTTGATCGCATACACCACGACGAGGGACACCATCCGCATCTGGTGTGCAGCGGACCATAGTTGACCGGTAACATGCGCCGCATAGCCACCCGTACCGGAGGAAGCTGCGCATGCCGAGCCCGATACCTGCTGTGCCGACGACAGGGTGTCCGGCCATGCCCGAGCGTTCTGTCGCCCTGCAGGTCAGCGGTGACGGAGGCGGCGCCGCAGGGCACCGGCGGACGGCAGCCGGAATCATCTCCTCACCGCCCGCCGTGGTCCGCGCACCGACGTTCATGGTGCCGGGCACGCGCGTCGGGACGCGGCTGTGGGAAGAGGCGCCGCGACCGGAAGCAGCACGCGCACGATGATCGGCCGGGACGAAGAGCTGCGGACGCTTCGCGGGCTGCTGACGGACGCGGCGGCCGGGCACGGCGGCACACTGCTGGTCCATGGCACGGCCGGCGTCGGCAAGTCGGCTCTGCTGCGCACGGTCGGCGCCGACGCTGCCCGGAGCGGCTTCAGTGTGCTGCGCACATCCGGGGTGGAGACCGAGCAGTGGCTACCGTTCGCCGCACTGCAGCTGCTGCTCCAACCGGTCGCCCGCGAAATCAAAAACCTGCCGACCCCACACCAGCTGGCGCTGGACGGCGCGTTCGGCGCCACGGAGACCGAACCCCTGATATTCCGGGTCGGACTGGCCGTACTCGAACTACTCGCCGACGCAGCCGACCGGCAGCCGCTCCTGCTGCTTGTCGACGACCTGCAATGGATCGATACGTCCAGCCGGGACGTGCTCAGGTTCGTCGCCCGACGCACCCGCGACCACGCCATCCTGGTCATCGGTGCCTCCCGGGTCCACGCCCCCGACTCGTACAGCCGGAGCGTTCAGGAGCTCCAGCTGGAACCGCTCGACCGGACGGCCGCCGCCGAGCTGCTCGATGCCGGCACGCCCGACCTGTCAGCGCCGGTACGGGCGCTGATCCTGGAGCGCGCCGCGGGTAATCCGCTGGCTCTGGTCGAGCTGCCCAAGGCGGCGCAAGGCATGCCCGCACAGGCGGATGATCTGCCGCTGACCCAGCGGTTGGAGACCGCTTTCGCCGAACGTACCGACTCGGCGAGCCAGGCCTGTCGCACGTTCCTCCTGGCCCTGGCAGCCGAGCCGACCGCACCGGTGAACCGGCTGCTGGACGTGTCGAGTCGCCTCTGCGGCTCGGTGGTTTCCGTGGCCGCACTACAGGAGGCGGTCGACGCGGGGCTGGTCGCCCTGGTCGGCCGTACCCCCGAGTTCCGGCATCCGCTGATGCGCTCGGCGATCTACACCCGCGCCGCGGTGGTCGACCGGCTGGCCACCCACCGCGCCCTCGCGGTGGTCATGGACGACACTCCCGATCGCCAACTCGCCCACCAGGCCGCGGCCACGATCGGCCCGGACGAGGAACTGGCGGCCCGACTCGAGCGTTTCGCCGACGCGTCGCAGGCCCGGGGGAAGGTGGCGGCGGCCGTCCCGGCCCTGCGCCAGGCGGCCGAACTCGTCCACAACGCGCGCCGCCGGACCGGCATCCTGGTCCGGGCAGTCGAGCTGTCCAGCGAGATCAACGACCGCATCCACACCCAGATGTTGCTGGACCACGCCGACATGAGCGAACTCGGCCCACTGGAACGGGCACGCCTCATGGTGGTGTCCGACAAAGACGCGTTCGAACCGGACGAGCCGAACCGCCGGATTCAGGACATGGTCACCACGGCGGCTGGAGCGTTCGACGCTGGAGGCGCAGACGTCGCCGAGAACCTGCTGTGGCGTGCGGCCGCGCGATGCTTCTTCCAGGACGGCGACGCACAGGTGCGCGCTGAGGCCGCGGCCGAACTGGACCGATGGAACCCCGATCCGAACGCCCCCCACGTGCTGACCGTACGGGCGTACACCCAGCCGTACCGGCACGGGGCCGACGTGATCGCGCGGCTCGAGGACCTCAGGCCGAACCCCCAGGACGGCCGGAGTCTGCATTTCCTCGGCAGCGGCTCGATGGTCATGGGCGATATCGGCCGCGCCGCTCGGTATCTGGCGCTGGCAGCCGCGGCATGGCGGTCGCAGGGCAGACTCGGGCTGCTCGCCCGCTCTCTGGCCGGCGCCTGGCCGCGGGTGTACCTCGGTCAGCTCGACCGGGCTCGCGAGGAGTCCGCCGAGGGGCTCGTCCTGGCCGAGGAGACCGAGGAATGGATCGTCTGGCTGGGTGTGAAAGCAACCGCCGGCCTGGTGGCAGCGCTGCGCGGTGAGACTGAGGCCGCGGCACGGACCATCCGCGAACTGCGCACGCACAGCCTGTTCCCCGGCATGCCGTTCGTCACCGTGATGGCGCAACAGGTCGACGGCCTGCTCGCTCTTTTCGACGGCCGCCCGACTGAGGGGTACGACCTCCTCGCGCGCGCGTTCGATCCGGCCGATCCGCACTACCACTCGGTGAGCCGCTGGCTGCTCGCGCCGGACCTGGCGGACGCCGCGGTGGCGGCGGGCACCGTGGAGCAGGCCCGGGAACTGTTCGCCGAACTTCCCGAGCTGGCCGGTCGGCTGCCCTCGGAAATGATGGTGGTCGCACGGGCCTACGCCGACGCGGCGCTTGCTCCGGACGAATCAGCGGAGGAGCGCTACACCGCGGCGCTTGCCGCGATGCCGGCCACCTGGACACTGTCGCGTGCTCGCCTGCACCTGCACCACGGCCGCTGGCTGCGCCGGCAGCGCCGCCACGTGGACGCCCGGAACCCGCTGCGCGTCGCCCGCGACGAGTTCGACCGGGCCGGCGCGCAGCCCTGGGCCGAGATGGCGCGCGAGCAGCTGCGTGCCACCGGGGAGTCAAGCGGTCGGCGGCACGCGAACACCGGCGAGCAGCTGTCGGCCCAGGAAAAACAGATAGCCGAGCTGGCGTCAAAGGGGCTGAGCAACCGGGAGATCGGCCAACGCCTGTTCATCTCGCACCGGACCGTCGGAGCCCACCTGTACCGGATCTATCCACGCCTGGGCATCACCGGCCGGGGCAAGCTGGCCGCCGCGCTTGCCGCCCTCCCCGAAGCGCAGTCCGCGGCCGGTGCGTCCGGCGGCTCGGAATGAAGATGCCCTCAGCCACTGGTGGGGTGACCGGGCCGTCGGCGGTTCTACGAGCGGTACGGCATCGGCAGCCGGGCGTCAGCCGCTGGAGAAGCGAACCGCCTCGGGGAGGATCCGCTCCGGGTCGTCGATCGGCGGGTAGACCCACACCGTGTTGATGTTCTGCTCGAGCGTTTTGGCCTGGAGCATGGTGTGTCCGTCGTCCGACGGGCCACGTGCGGTGTCTCCGGCGGCGGGCGCCTGCGCTGTCAACGCGGCCACGCGCCGTGCGGAGCGAGCCCGGCACCATGCCCCGGCCGGTCAGGCGCTCGCCGACATCAGGACAGGACTTGACAGCACCCCGGCGACCCGCCGGATCGTCAGTTCCGCCTCCGGCTGAGCCGGCGCCCCGGCACCGGCCCACGCCAGGTCGCCGTTCGGCTCAGCTCCCCGCGTACGCGCCCCAGTGCGCCTCAAGGGCCGCGGCAACCTCGGCCGGCCTCTGGAGCACCGTCCAGTGGTTGCAGTCGAGCTCGATGACCTTGGACGCGCGCACGGCAGCACCGAGCTTCCTGCCGAACTCGATCTGGCAGGCCGGGTCGAGCGCGCCCCAGAACACCAGGCACGGCGCGGACACGTTCGCCAGCGCGGGTTCCCACTCCGCGCCCACGGTCAGGGCCGAACGGTAGAGCCTGAGGACACTGTCCTTCATCGGCCCGTCCACGCGACCGACCATCTCCTCGGCCGGGCCGACGGGAACGTCGAAGCCCGCCACCAGGTCACGAGCGAAGGACGTCGCCTCCAGCTCGTCCATGAAACGGTCGCCCTCGACCGGGTCCTGCCAGATCCTGGCGAGCGGATGCCAGACGTACTCGGAACTGATCGGTCCGTTTCCACCGGCCCAGGTGCGGACCAGGTCAGGGCGTACGGAGGCGACGCGGGCGGTGAGAATGCAACCCCAGTCGTGGCCTACCAGGTCCACCGGTTCACCGACTCGCTCCAATCGCTCGACGAGCCAGTCGACGTACTCCTCCTTGGTGGAGCCGAAGCCGCCCGGTCGCGGTGCACCGAACCCGGGCAGATCCCACGCCTCCACGTCGCTCCGGGTCAGATGCCGGCGGACTCCGTCCCACAGACGGTGGGTGTCGGGGACGCCATGGATCAGGATTGCAGGCATGGATGAGGTCCTTCATCAGTAAGAGGTCACGGAGCGCGTCATACAACCATCGAGCGAAACGTGCACAACGACTCTACAACGGGGAACAACATCTTGTCACACGATGTTTTCACGTGTGGAAGCCTCGGACACGCGTCGCCGCGGAGGGTCGCGTCGGTTCTGCCCTGCATGGCGGATCCATGGTTCGACGTCACATGGATCGGGCCGCCACATGCGGGGACTCTGGTGATCCGAGCATTCGACCACACAGCAGGGAGCTTTGTGATGAAGGAAGTGACCGTGACCGCCATGCGAGGAAAACTCGCCGTGGTGACCGGGGCGAGCGACGGCATCGGTCTGGGACTGGCCCTGCGGCTCGCCCAGGCCGGCGCCGAGCTGGTCCTGCCGGTGCGCAACGCGTCCAAAGGCGCCGCCGCTCTCGACCGCATCCGAGCGAGCGAGCCCACGGCCAGGGTCTCCACCCGTGTCCTCGACCTGGCCTCCTTGGCATCGGTCGAAAGCCTCGCCGACACACTGAAGTCGGAAGGCAGACCCATCAACCTCCTGATCAACAACGCGGGGGTGATGGCTCCGGCCACCCGGCACACGACCGGGGACGGATACGAGCTGCAGTTCGGAACCAACCACCTCGGCCATGTGGCGCTCACCGGACACCTGATGCCGCTGCTGCGGGCCGGACAGGTGTCCCGTGTGACCACCGTGACCAGTAGCGCCGCACGCAGCGGCAAGATCGACTGGGATGACCTGCAGAGTGAGAAGCGGTACTCGCCAGTGCGCGCCTACGGCCTCTCCAAGCTGGCCAACCTCCTGTTCGCACTGGAGCTGGACCGCCTCAGCACGGCAGGTGGGTGGGGCATCGTCAGCAACGCCGCGCATCCCGGTACGACGCTGACCAATCTCTACGCATCCGGCCCCAACCTCGGCCGCGCCCGGCCCGCACCCCACGAGGCGATCATGAAGCGGCTCGCGCGCTGGGGGCTCCTCGTACACACCGTCGACGCGGGACTGCAGCCGATCCTGTACGCGGCAACCAGCCCCGAGGCGGGCGGCGGGCTCTTGTACGGCCCCGACGGTTTCGGACAGTTCACCGGCAGCCCCACTCAGCTGGCGATCTACAAGTCGGCCCGGAGCGAGGAGACCGCGGCCCGGCTCTGGCGGGTCTCGGAACGTCTCACGGGAATCGAGTTCGCAGCCGTCTGAGGCAGTCGGCACCCACGGTGCCCCATCGGAACGCACCATCGGCGCCTCTTCCGAACACAACCTCGGGGCCCCTTCCGAACACAACCTCGGGGTCCCTCTCCAACGAACAGGACAGCGGGACAGTGGACACAGTGGACAGAGCCGCGTTGGCGGCCTTCCTCAGAGCATGTCGTGAGGCCCTGCAGCCGGAGGACGCCGGACTGCCCCGCGGCCGTCGCCGGCATACCGGCGGCCTGCGCCGAGAGGAAGTGGCCGCGCTGTGCGACAAAGTCGTCCGCGACGTCGGTCATCAGCTCCGGACGACCGTTGTAGTGCCCGCTCGGCGGGGTGCCGGACTCAGGAAGAGTGAGGCCGCTGATCCACCGTCGCGATGTATGACCGTGTGATTGCACAAGGTGTGACAGTGAAGGGGGCGACGCATCCACCCGCCCGCAGGAAGGGGTCCTCAGCGTCCGGAACCCTTGCGCACGCGACGGGGGCGGTCCGGTCACTCCCCCGCGTCACCTTCGGTCACGTGCTCGCCGACATGGTCGGCGACGGCCGCGGCCAGCAGAGCCCGCAGCAGCCCGGGGAATCGGGCGTCGAGGCTCCCGCGGCGCAGCGTCACGAAGCACCGGGTGCCCTCCTGCCTGGTCTGCGTGACGCCCGCCTCACGCAGCACCTTGAGGTGATGGCTGAGGGTGGACTTGGCGATGGGGGCTCGCAGTTCGCCCCATCCGCGTTCGTTGCCGTCGGACAGCACTCGGACGATACCGAGCCGCGTCGGGTCACTGAGCGCTCCCAGCACGCGCGGCAAGGTGATGTCACTGTGGGCGGGTGATGAGGAGTGGTCCAGCATGGCGGTCAGGTTACCGGTTGTTCGGCACCGGGCGAACGTCGCCTCCGCGGCAACGAAACGACCGTAACCGCGCCGTGTGAACCTGGCCGGCACCGGCGCGCGCCCCTCCTCGTGTCACATTTTCCCTGGCTTCGCTGTCAGTAGTGCGTATCCGCAACTCGGCTGGGAGAAGGCATGGATTCGCGTCTCGACTACTTCGGCAATCCCCTCGCGGGCAAGGTCCTGAAGCACATCAACTCGGCGGGCAAGGTCGTTTCGGACTCGACGCTGCCGACCGCGACGCAGGAGCTGGTGAAGATCCGCGCCAGCCAGATCAACGGCTGCGGCTTCTGCACCGACATGCACACCAAGGACGCCACCGCCGCCGGGGAGACCCCGGTACGGCTCAACCTGGTCGCCGCCTGGCGGGAGGCCACGGTCTTCACCGAGGCCGAGCGCGCGGCGCTGGAGCTGGCGGAGCAGGGCACCAGGCTCGCCGACGCGGCCGGCGGTGTCACCGACGACGCCTGGGCGAACGCCGCCAAGCACTACGACGAGGACCAGCTCGTCGCCCTCATCTCCCTCATCGCCGTCATCAACGCCTACAACCGCATCAACGTGATCAACCAGGAGCCCGCCGGCGGCTACCAGCCCGGCCAGTTCGGCTGACGAGACACGCCCGGCCCGGCCGGACACATACGGTCCGTCTCCGCGTCACCCCGGCCTCCGACGGGGAGACGGACTTCCGGGCCGGCCCTTTCCGCATCTACGACACCCGGCGTTCGGCGACACATCCGGAAACCACGGTGTCACCTGCCACCGACCACCGCTCGGAGACCGCGGCTCCTCCTCAGTCCACCAACGCTTCGACGGGGCCAACAGTGTGTTGCTCCCGTCGGGATGGTTCAATACCAACATCTGCCTCATTGTTCGATGTCCAACGAACATCGAACAACCAATCAAGTAGGGAAAATCATGTCCAGCTCTGCAGCCCTGCACTTCTCGGACCGTGTCGCGATCGTCACGGGGGCGGGATCAGGCATCGGTCATGCCACAGCCGTCGCCCTGGCCGAGTCGGGGGCCCGTGTCCTCGGCGTGGGGCGCCGAAAGGACGCTCTGGAGCAGACGGCTCGCGCGCACTCCAACATCGAGATCCTGCCGCTCGACATCTGCGCGGAGGGCGCCGCGGAAGCGGTCGTCGCCGCGGCCGTTGAGCGGTGGGGCCGGCTCGACCTGCTGGTGAACAACGCCGGCGTCACCGCCGTGATGCCCTTGGCGGAGACAGACCGCTCAGTGATCACCAACCTGTTCGAGCTCAACGTGACGGCGCCGAGTCTGCTGGCCCACGCGGCCCTGCCCCACCTGCGGGAGTCCTCCGGGTCCATCGTCAACGTGTCGAGCACGTACGGCCACCGTCCCATGGCCGGTGGAGCGCACTACGCGGCCACCAAGAGCGCCATGGAGCAGCTCACACGGAGCTGGGCACTCGAACTGGCTCCGGAGGGGATCCGTGTGAACGCTGTCGCCCCCGGCCCCACCAAGACGGACGTCCTGGCCGCGGCAGGCCTTGCCGCTGACGCCGTCGACGAGATGTACACCTACGAGCGCGACCGCATTCCCGCGGGCCGGCTCGGCGATCCGGGCGACGTCGCGGACTGGATCCTGCGTATCGCCGATCCGCGGGGGACGCACGTCACCGGTCAGGTGCTCACGGTCGACGGAGGACTCGAACTCATCTGACTCCGCCCGAGGTTCGGCGGTCGAGCACCGACGGCCCCGGCCGGCAGACCTTCCAGCCGGCCTGTCACATCAGTGGCTGTTGCCCGGTCTTACCTGTCGCACCGCGTTTCAGGCATTCCTCGGGACCGTCAATACCTACTGACACCTTGTCAGTTGGGGCTCTCGGAGGAACACAAGCCGCTCGCTACTGGATCCGATGGGTGATGTCGGGGCTTCCCATGAAAATTTCTTCGAACGAGCAATCCACCGCACGCATCGCGACCGCTCGCGGCAAGTGGATCCTGCTGACCACGGTCCTCGGGTCGAGCATGGTGCTCCTGGGTTCGACGGTCACCAACGTCGCGCTGCCGCACATAGGCGAGGACTTCTCGGCCGACCTGACAGCCCTTCAGTGGACTGTGAACGCGTACATGCTGACCCTGGCAGGTCTGATCCTGCTGGGAGGGTCGCTCGGTGACCGCTTCGGACGGCGCCGGATCTTCATCATCGGTGTCGTGTGTTTCGCCGCTGCCTCACTTCTGTGCGGTCTGGCCGCCGACACGAACATGCTGATCGCCGCCCGCGCCCTGCAGGGCGCGGGCGGCGCCCTTCTCACACCGGGCTCGCTCGCGCTCATCGAGGCGTCGTTCCATCCGGACGACCGGGCCCGCGCGGTCGGCCTCTGGTCGGGATTCGGCGGCATCGGCGCTGCCATCGGCCCCTTCCTGGGCGGCTGGCTGGTGGACGGCCCCGGCTGGCGCTGGACTTTCCTGCTGAACATTCCGCTGGCTCTCGCGTGCGTCCCCATCGCCCTACGCCACGTACCGGAATCCGTCGGCGTTGCCCCTCAGGTCACCGCAGCGGACTCGGTCGCCGGGACAGCACCCGGGAGCACCGCCCGGCGGCCGCGTGGCTTCGATGTCCTGGGCGCTGCCCTGGGAGCTCTCGCACTCGCTCTGGCGACGTACGCGCTGACCGAGGCCCGGAGCGGAGGTCTCATGGTCGCTGTCACGGGGATCGGCAGCGTGGCGGCAGGCGTCGCATTCGTTCTCGTCGAACAGCGTCGACCTGATCCGATGATGCCGTTGACTGTTTTCTCCTCCCGCCAGTTCAGTGCGGTCAATCTGATCACCCTCTGCGTCTATGCGGGTTTGGGTGGGTTCTTCTTCCTGACCGCTCTCGAACTTCAAATAGTCGTCGGTTATTCGGCGCTCGAATCCGGCGCAGCCATGCTGCCGAGTACGGTGCTCATGCTGATCTTTTCGTCCCACTCGGGGGAACTCGCCCAACGCCTCGGTCCACGTCTTCCTCTCACCGTGGGCCCGCTCATGTGTGGGGTGGGAATGTTGATGATGCTTCGTGTCGATACCGGCGCGTCGTATCTTGTGGACATTTTCCCTGCACTCCTCGCCATAGGGGCCGGGATGGTCGTCCTGGTCGCTCCGCTGACCGTGACGCTCCTGTCGTCCGTGGACAGCGAGAACGCCGGGCTCGCCAGTGGCATCAACAACGCGGCGGCACGTGCCTCCGGTCTTTTCGCCGTGGCGGCGCTGCCGTTGCTGGTCGGCATGGGACCGGACGCCTACCGCTCAGGCGCGGCCTTCGACGCGTCATTCAGCCGGGCGATGCCGCTGTGCGCGGCTATTTTGGGGATCGGGTCGGTATTGGCCTTCACGACCTTGCGAGAATCCGCCGCGGTCCCACACCGAGTGCATTGGCGAGCTCATGGATGGCTGATGGAGCCGCCCCTCACGCCACGGTTTTCGCACGATCACGGGAAAAATTCATGAAAGCAGGTAGCAGGTACTGTGACCGACTCACGTCTCACGCCACTGCAGCCGATGCCGGACGACTGGCAGCATGCCCTCGCCGTGGTGGCCCATCCTGACGATCTTGAGTACGGCTGCTCGGCCGCTGTCGCGTCCTGGGTCCGGGACGGCCGGGAGATCGCCTATGTCCTCGCCACTCGCGGCGAGGCCGGCATCGACAACCTGGCACCGGCCGAGGCCGCGCCGCTCAGGGAGGAGGAGCAGCGGGCCAGTGCCACGGCCGTCGGTGTCTCCACGGTGGAGTTCCTCGACCACCGGGACGGCGTGATCGAGTACGGCATCTCCCTGCGTCGCGACATCGCCGCCGCCATCCGCCGTCACCGGCCCGAGTTGGTGATCACTCTCAACCACCACGCGACCTGGGGTCGTGGTGTTCGGAACACTCCTGATCATGTAGCCGTGGGACGCGCCGTCCTCGACGCGGCAGCGGACGCCGGCAACCGCTGGATCTTCCCGGAACTGGCTGAGCGAGGGCTGCGGCCCTGGAACGGCGTCCGCTGGGTGGCCGTCGCCAATGCGCCGGACCCCACCCACGCCGTGCGGGCGGACCGGGGTCTTGAGCAGGCGGTGCAGTCGCTGCTGCGGCATCGCGCGTACCTCGCGGCATTGACCGACGAGGACCCCGAGACCTACGTACGGCGATTCCTGACCGACAGCACCAGTGCGCACAGTGCGCGATTCGACGGTAACCCGGCCGTCGTGTTCGAGCTTTTCAGCCGATGACCGGCGCCGACGCGGAAAAGGTGCTGCCGCACCTCCTGGTCGGCCTCCGGTGTCACAGGCACCGAGGATCCTCGGTCTTCTGCAAGAGGGCCTCATTCGGCGATCGCCGAACCCACCGTACGTAAAGGATGAGAATCATGTCGTACCCGGAACAGGTGTATTGGGGAGATGGCGGCGAGGTCAGCGCTGATTTCCGCCCCGCGAGCGCCGGGCCCAATGTCGGTGAGGCCGGTAAGGACGCCATTCACTACCTGGCGACCACGACCACCACGCGAGGCGAGTTCGGGCTCTATCGAGTCGAGATGAGGGCGAAGGCAGGCGGCCCCAGAACTCACTTCCACAAAACCATCTCGGAGTCCTTCTACATTCTCGACGGCACTGTTCGTCTCTTCGACGGCGCACAGTGGATCGATGCGCAAAAGGGCGACTTCCTGCATGTGCCGCAGGGCGGCTTGCATGCCTTCCGCAACGACTCCGACACTCCGGCCGAAATGCTGCTGCTCTTCACGCCGGGCGCACCGCGTGAGGAGTACTTCGAGAAGGTGTCGCAACTGGCCGACGCCACGGATGAGGAGCGCGCCAAGTTCTTCGACAAACACGACTCGTACTTCGTGGAGTAATCGACAGTCATCTTTTGAAGGGACGTCACCATGACGTACAAGATTCTGAGCGTTCTGGATGCCGGCCCGTCGGACGGGGTGGATCCGGACGAGTTCGTCAGAGCAGCCATGAAGTGGCACTTCGACCCCGCGACAGGTTCCCGATACTGGCTCAGCCGGGCTGAGAGCCTCGGCTTCGACCCGCAGCGGGACGTCAAGGGGGTGGAGGACCTGGTGCTCTTCCCCGATATGACGGACGAGCTGCGGGACGTGCGGGTAGCGGACCTCATCCCCCAGGGCTATGGATCCAGGCCCCGGCTGCTGAACGTGTTCGACAGCGGAGGAACGACCGGCGCTCCCAAGCGTGTTGTCCAGCTCGACGACTGGATGCGACACAGTACGGAGCAGGTGGACCGTCGTCTCAGGGCGCACGGCCTGCCCGTCGGCGCTCTGTGGCTGACCGTCGCGCCGACGGGTCCGCACCTCGTCGGGGATGTGCTGCAGCGGGCGGCGGCCGGGCTCGGCGGCCCGGGTCTGAGCGTCGACATGGACCCCCGGTGGGTGAAGCGGCTCGTCGCCGAGGGCAGGGCCGAGGAGGTCGCGGCCTACACCGACCATCTCGTCGAGCAGTGCCGGCGTGTGCTGCTCAGCCAGGACATCGGCGTCATCGCGGCCACCACCCCGCTTCTGGAGCGGTTCGCGCGTGAGGACGACCTCCTGGAGGTGATCAACAGCAACGTCAAGGCGATCATCTGGGGCGGTACGCACATGGATCCCGACACACGGGACGTGCTGAGCACCGACGTCTTTCCCGACGTGCCGGTCATCGGCATGTACGGCAACACCATGATGCTCACCGCGCTCATGGAGCGCGTCGGCCTGACGGCGTCGGAGCCGTGCGTGTTCGACCCGGTGTCCCCGTACGTCTTCCTCTCGGTCGTGGATCCCGACACAGGAGAACGGGTGGAGGTCGGCGAGCGGGGCCATGTGGTGGTCAGCCACGTCAGCAAGTCCATGCTCATCCCGAACAACGCGGAGCGGGACACCGCGCTGCGGGTCCGTCCGGTCGAGGGCCACGCCGGTGACGCCGTCGCGGACGTCGCGCCGCTGCCCACGGTCAAGGGCGAATCGGTGATCGAGGGCGTCTACTGATGACGGCCACACGGACAGCCGGCGGCGTGTACCTGGACGCGCTGGGGCCTCGGGGTGCCTACCGGACGCGCGTTCCCAGTGCGGTGACTGACGTGGCCGGCGCCGAGGTGGCGCGGCTGAGTCTTGTTCCACCGGTGTACGTCACGCGTGCGATGGCCGCCCTGCGGCGAGCCGAGCCGATACCCGCGGCCGCCCTCGACGGCCTGCTGGCGGCGGCGGGCGACGCGTTCGCCTCCGGCACGATCGGCGGCTTGGGTGTGCGGGAGTACGAACACCTCGTGAGCCGGACGTCGGGTACCCCTGTCACGGTGGTGCGAGCCTCGACGAGGGAGACGGCACGCTTCGTGCGCCAGGCCCGCTCGTCCGCCGAGCGGGGCAGGCCGCAGGGCGCGGTCACCGGCTTGCGCGACCCGGCCGTGGGCGAGGGGCGTGCGGTCTGGGCGCGTCGGGGTGACGTGTTCGCCGTCAACGCGTCCGGCAACCATCCCGGCGTTCACCGCCTGTGGCTGGAGGCGCTGGCGCTGGGCTACCGCGTCGCCGTCCGCCCGTCCCGGCGTGAGCCGTTCACCCCCTACCGGCTGGTCGGGGCGCTGCGCCAGGCAGGCGTACGCGATGACCAGCTCGTACTGCTGCCCACCGACCACCAGGCCGCCGACACGGTGGTGCGGGGCGCCGACCGTGCCGTGGTGTACGGCGGCGATGACGTGGTGGCCAGGTACGCCCATGACTCCCGGGTCCTTCCGCAGGGGCCGGGCCGGACGAAGATCCTCATCACTTCGGACACGGACTGGCGTGACCACTTGGACGTGATCGTCGGCTCGATCGGTGACGAGGGAGGCACCGCGTGCGTCAACGCCACGGCTGTCCTGGTCGAAGGCGATCCGGCACCTCTCGCCGAGGCCATCGCGGCGCGCCTGTCCGCGCTGCCCAGCCTGCCTCCGCAGGATGAGCGCGCGGTGCTGCCCGTCTGTCCGCTGGAACGGGCCAACGCCATCGCGTCACACCTGGGGCGCGTCGCCGCGGGGGCCCGGGCCTGGCTCGGCGGCGACGGGATCGCCGCCGACCTCGGTGACGGCAGTGCCGTACTCCGCCCCGCCGTCCACCAGGTCGGCCGCGCCGACGCCGTGCAGTTGCGGACCGAACTCCCCTTCCCCTGTGTATGGGTGGCTCCGTGGAGCCGGGCGGACGGCGTCGCTCCGCTGCGCGACACGCTCGTTCTGTCGGCTCTGACACGCGACGGCGCGCTGCTCGACGCGCTGCTGGCGGAGCCGACCATCACCAATCTGTACATCGGCGACCACCCGACCTACTGGATGGCGCCGGGTGTGCCCCATGACAGCTACCTGTCGGATTTCCTGATGCGCAGCAAGGCGGTCATCGGCGCGCTGTGACGATTGACGACCGCTACGGGGCGGCGCCGTGGGCGCCGCCCCGTGTAGTCAGCCGCGGCGTTCTCCTCGTCCCGTGCCGGCGGCGCTCAGTGGGGCATCAGCAGCATGATGACCGTTCCCAGGGTCATCGATCCGTCCCGGAAGCGGCCGTATGGCTGCTTGACGGTGGAGGCGTCCACGCTGTCAACCACGGTGTCCGCCGCCGTGCGCAGCGTGGGCATGTCGCGGGTCAGCGACCACAGCGCGCACGCCAGCAAGTACAGCGCCAGTACAGCGGTGACCGTGTCCCCGGCCCTGGATTCCCCGGCGGGGTGACCGAGTTGGGCGGCGTGGTGCGCCGCCGGGAGCCCACCGGCCAGCGTCTCGTGCGAGCGGCCCGCCGTGGAGTGGGTCATCCAGGCCATCGCGGCCATGCCCGCCGCGTAGGGCAGCCTTCTGGCGGTCGCGGCCAGTCGGGACTCCTGGCGGTGGCTGACCGCGGTCAGTGGGAACCACAGCGCGGCGGCCGCGAAGAAGGCCGTCTGCGGTAGTTCGGGCAGCGCCCGGCCCCAGCTCCACGGCATCACCGCCATGGCCAGGGCCATGGCGGTGTGCAGGAGATGGTCGACGCGGCCCCGCCATCCCGCACTCCGTGACAGGACGCCGTGCCGCAGCCCGTGGACGGCTGCGGCGGCGAACAGCGCTGTCAGCACGCAGTACACGACGTCAGTGGCACTCATGCCTTGTCGCGCCCTCCCACGGAGTGGACAAGCTCCGTTCGGAACCAGCCTGTGCGGGCAAGGCCGCAGCTCAGGCGGTGGGCCGAGGGGCGCGCAGGTGGGCCCGCTTCGCCAGTTCCTCCTCATCGACCAGTTCGAGCATGGGCTTGCCCGGCGCGCACATCATGGTCACCACGAACTCGGTCCGCCCATCCGTCAGCGCGTTGCCGTCCTGGTAGTGGATCACGTCGCCGCCCGCTTCCCAGAACGTCCCGCCGGCCTCGACGACACGCTCGGGCTCGCCCTCGAGTTCGAATCGGACGGCGCCCTTGATGACGTACCCGAAGGCGGGCCCCGAGTGGCGGTGCGGAGGAGTTCCCGGGTCGCCGGGCTCCCACTCGACGTGAATGGTCATCGCCGATGCACCTTCGGGAACGGTGATCGGCGAAGCGTCCTGCAGCATCTTGGCCGCGGTCATCCAGCCTTTCGACTCTGCGTGCCCGTCGGTCCCGTGCACATGTGCTGTCTGGTTGTCCGACATTGTGTTGCACCTTCCGTAGGTTCCACCATGTCATGAGCGGACACACTGTCCGCCGGGTACGTGATCACGCGTCCGGATCCCATGACCGTTTCCCAGTGATGACCGGGTGGACCGTGGATCTGTGACACGGGTGACCGCCCCCGCGTCTTCGTCTTCGCCCTCGTCGCGGACCCCGCAGGCCTTGGTCCGTCAGTGTCACAACATCGGCCCGAGCATGGTCCTAGGTGTAGTGAGCGGATGACATCACCGTCACGGGCACGAAGGCATCAGCGGGGTCACCGACCCCCCGACGGGAAGAGACCCAGATGAGAGTCGTTGTCGCAGGAGCCACCGGTCTGATCGGTTCCAGGACTGTCGCCAGGCTCCGGGACCATGGTGTGGAGGTCGTGCCCGTGTCACGCGGTGGGGGTGTCGATGTCATCACCGGGGAAGGGCTCGCCGAAGCCATGCGCGGCGCCGAGGTGGTGGTGGATGTCACCGACGCGCCGTCCCGTGGGGAGTCGGCGAGTTTGCAGTTCTTCGGCACAGCGACCACCAACCTTCTGCGGGCCGCCGCCTCGGCAGGTGCCGAGCACTACGTGGCGTTGTCCGTCGTGGGGGCCGACCGTGTGCGCGCCGGCTACTTCCGTGCGAAGGCGCTGCAGGAGGAGCAGGTGCGGCGCTCGCCGGTTCCCCATTCCATCGTGCGTGCCACGCCGTTCTTCGAGTCCGTGGAGGCCATGTCGCGCTCGACCACGCACGCGGACGGTGTGCACGTGACGCCTGTGCTGGTGCGCCCGGTGTCGACGGACTGGGTCGCCGCCTCGGTCGCCCATGTAGCTGTGGGACTACCGCTGTTCGACGTTCTCGAGGTCGCCGGTCCGGAGGAGTACCGTCTCGACGACCTCACCGCGAAGCTGCTCGCCGCACGCGGTGATCTGCGTGAGGTGGTCACCGACACACACGCCCCGTTCTTCGGCGCGGTGCTCGGGGAGCGCACACTGCTCCCCAGGACGGACGCGCACCTGGCCCACGAAACCGTCGCCCGGTGGCTCGCGCGGCGATGACTCCTCCCGGTGATGCCCGCCATCACCACGCACACCTCCTGCCGGCCGCGGGCCCCGACGGCTCACCCGTGCCCGCGGCCGGCACCCTCCCCTCCCCACACCGTGCCAGGAAGGCCGCCATGAGTGATCCCGCCCAGCCCGCTGAGTCCTCCCCGACGAGTGAGCTCGACCAGCTGCCCGACCGTGACACCGAGGAGACCGCCGAATGGCAGGCCTCACTCGACGCCGTCGTGCGGAACGCGGGGCCGGAACGGGCGGTGTACCTGCTGCGACGCGTGCACGAGTACGCGGCCAGGTCCGGGATAACGCTGCCCGGGCTGCTGTCCTCGGACTACATCAACACGATCCCGGCGTCCTCGCAGCCGGCCTTCCAGGGCGACCTCGCCATGGAGTCCAGGATCACCGCCCTGAACCGGTGGAACGCGGCAGCGATGGTGACGCGCGGCTCCCGCCTGGGTCTCGGCGGTCACATCTCCACGTACGCCTCGGCGGCGTGGCTCTACGAGATCGGCTTCAACCACTTCTTCAAAGGCAAGGACGGTGGGGGCACCTCCCGCTCGAGCGGAGCCGACAGTGGGGGAGGATCCGGCGACCAGCTGTACGTACAGGGGCATGCATCGCCAGGCATCTATGCCCGCGTGTTCCTCGAAGGGCGCCTCGGCGAGGAGCAGTTGGACGCGTTCCGCCGTGAGGCCGGCGGCCACGGACTGCCGTCCTACCCCCACCCCCGGCGGCTGCCGTGGCTGTGGGAGTTCCCGACCGTGTCCATGGGGCTCGGCCCGCTCGCCGCCATCTACCAGGCCCGGTTCAACCGCTACCTGCACGCCCGGGGCATCAAGGACACCTCCGGTTCGCGGGTGTGGGCCTTCCTCGGGGACGGGGAGATGGACGAACCCGAGTCGATGGCCGCGCTGGCGCTCGCCGCCCGTGAAGGGCTCGACAACCTCACCTTCGTCGTCAACTGCAACCTGCAGCGCCTGGACGGTCCCGTACGGTCCAACTCCAAGATCGTTCAGGAGCTCGAGACCCGGTTCCGCGGCGCCGGCTGGAACGTGGTGAAGTCCCTCTGGGGCGAGGCCTGGGACCCGGTACTCCGGCAGGACACCACCGGCGATCTCGTCCACCGCCTCGGCGAGGTACCCGACGCCCAGATGCAGACGTACGCCGCCCGCGACGCCGTCTACATCCGCAAGCACTTCTTCACCGGCGACGCGCTCTCCGGTATCGCCGCCGGGCTGAGCGACGCCCAGCTCACCGAGCTGTTCGAGAACTCCCGCGGCGGGCACGAACCTCTCAAGGTCTACGCCGCCTACCGGGCCGCGGTCGAGCACCGGGGAGCGCCGACCGTCGTCCTCGCCCAGACGGTGAAGGGACACACGCTGGGGCCGGACTTCGAGTCACGCAACGCCAACCACCAGATGAAGAAGCTGACCATGGCGCAGTTCCGGCAGATGCGGGACCTGCTCGAACTCCCCATCCCCGACAGCGCGCTGAGCGGCGACCTGGTGCCGTACTGGCACCCCGGTGAGGACTCGCCGGAGGTGCGGTATCTGCGCGACCGGCGTGCCGCTCTGGGAGGCCCCGCCCCGGTACGCCGGGTGGTCGCCAAGCCGCTGCATCAGCCGCCGGCCCGGCCTTTCGAGGCCCTGGAGAAGGGCTTCGGCAATCAGGAGGTGGCCACCACCATGGCTCTGGTCCGCCTGGTCAAGGACCTGATGCGCGACAAGGAGACGGGGCAGCGCTGGGTGCCGATCATTCCCGACGAGGCCCGTACGTTCGGCATGGAGTCCCTCTTCCCGACGGCCGGGATCTACTCACCGGACGGGCAGACCTACGAACCGGTCGACGCCGACCAGCTGCTCCACTACCGGGAAGCCAAGAACGGCCAGCTCATCGACGAAGGCATCACCGAGGCCGGTTCCATGGCCGAGTTCACCGCCGCGGCGACCTCGTACGCCACGCACGGCGAACCCATGATCCCGTTCTACATCTTCTACGCCATGTTCGGGTTCCAGCGGACCGGTGACCAGTTCTGGGCGCTCGCCGACCAGATGGGGCGTGGGTTCGTCATCGGGGCGACAGCCGGCCGTACGACGATGACCGGCGAGGGACTGCAGCACGCCGACGGGCATTCCCACCTGCTGGCGTCCACGAATCCGGCCGCTGTGAGCTACGACCCGGCCTTCGCGTACGAGATCGCGGTGATCGTCAGGGAAGGGCTGCGCCGGATGTACGGCGACCGGCCCGAGGACGTCTTCTATTACCTGACGGTCTACAACGAACCCAAGCAGCAGCCGGCCATGCCCGCCGCACCCTCGGTCGAGGAAGGGATCCTCCGGGGCCTGTACCGGTTCCGGCAGGCCGAGCCGCTCGACGCGGGTCCGCGGATCCAGTTGCTGGCCTCCGGAACGGCCATCCACTGGGCGTTGGAGGCCCAGGAGCTCCTGGGGTCCCAATGGGGAGTCCACGCCGACGTCTGGTCGGTGACGTCCTGGACGGAGCTGCGCCGCGACGCGTTGAGTGCCGACAGTGCGCGCTTGCGGGAGGGCGCGGAGCGCGTCCCGTACGTGACGGCGGCGCTGTCGGATGTGCAAGGGCCCGTCCTGGCGGTCAGCGACTGGATGCGGCAGGTGCCAGATCAGATCAACCAGTGGGTCGAGCAGGACTACTCGTCGCTGGGCACGGACGGCTTCGGACTCTCGGACACCCGCGATGCCGTGCGCCGCTATTTCCGAGTGGACGCCAAGTCGATCGTTGTCGCCGCCCTGGACCAGTTGGCGCGGGTCGGCGCAGTCCCCTCGGACACGGTCGGCCAGGCGCGCGACCGCTACCGCCGGGAAGAGTGAGCGCCCGCTGAACCCGCGTGCTGTCACCGGGAACGGGTCGAGGACGTTCCGCAGCTCCTGACGCTCCGAGGACAGCAAGGAGTCCTGGGTCACGATCTCGGAGACCGTGACCGGCGGACACCCGCCGGCCCATACGGACGCGGGATCTGCTGGGCCTCTGCCCGCGGGGTCGCCGTGAGCGTTGGTAGCGTCAGCGTGTGCCGTGCCGGCCGGCGCGGTGTACCGCTCGACCGAGAGAGACCTCATGTCCCCGACGATTCGCAGGGCCGTGATCCCCGCCGCCGGACTCGGCTCTCGTCTGCTGCCCCTGACGAAGGCGACACCGAAGGAGATGCTCCCGGTCGGCGACAAGCCGGTCATCGAGCACACCGTGCGCGAGCTGGTGGACTCCGGCATCACCGACATCACCATCGTCGTGTCCGGCGGCAAGAGCCTCATCCAGGACCACTTCCGCCCCAACCCCGCCCTCGTCGAACAACTCCGCGAGGACGGCAAGACGAGCTACGCGGACGCCGTGGAGGAGGTCGCGGAGCTGGCCCGTCAAGGCCACATCACCTACCTGGACCAGTACGGCCCGTACGGCAACGGCACCCCGGTACTGAACGCCGCCCGTGCCTTCGGCAACGAGCCGGTGCTGGTGTTGTGGCCCGACGACGTCTTCGTGGCCGAGGTCCCGCGCGCCCAGCAGCTGATCCGCACGTACGAGCAGACCGGCTGCCCGGTGCTGGCCCTGCTGCCGATGGACCCCACCGACTCCCAGCGCTATGGCGTGCCCATCGTCAAGGAAGACCTCGGGGACGGCCAACTGCGCATCACCGGCCTGGTCGAAAAGCCCGACCCCGCAGCCGCCCCGTCGTCGTACGCGGCCATCGGCGGCTATGTCGTCACGCCCGGCATCATCGACGAACTGCGCGAGCAGACCCGCCGCTGGTACGAGCACAGGACCGGCGAGATCTATCTGACCGACGCCATCAACGCCTACGCCTCCACCCGCGCGGTGTACGGACAGGTCATCAAGGGCCGCTGGTACGACACCGGCAACCCGGCCGACTACCTGGTCGCCCAGATGGCGTTCGCCCTCTCCCACCCGGAGTACGGCCCGCTCCTGCGCGGCCTGGTCGCCGGACTCGACGTCGACCAGCCCGCAGACCACGAGGCGGAAACGGGCACCTGACCTGCCGTTTTCGCTCTGTTCGAAGCGCTCATGGCACCGGGCCGTCCGTCGCCACGGGCGCGTTGTGGCGGGCGCGGACGATCTCGATCACGGTGTCGGTGGTGCGGTTCAGGTAGCTGCGGCCATCGCGCAGCCGGGCGTCCGGGCTGATGTAGCCGGTCGGCCCGAGGTCGGTGGCCAGGTCGAGCCGATGCACGGTGATCTTCCCGGCGCGGTCGGCGCGGTTCCAGCCACTGCGACCTGCTGGCCGCGGCCGCGGCGCGGCCCCGCAGCCTCCAGGGCTACGGTCGGGATGTGCCGGGACACCTCGTGCAGGTCACGTTCGATCTGATGGTGCAACAGCAGCAGCCCGGCCCTGGCGGCGATCGCGCCTGCGCGTCGGCGCGGGATGGTCATGGCAACGGCGAGGTCTCCGGCCCGGCCGCCAGCACCACCACGCTGGCAGCCCCTGCCTGCAGGGCCGCCAGCACCGGTACGTAGGCGATCACCCCACCGTCGACGACTGAAGGCAAAGCGTGGCGATGAGGCCGGTTTCCGACGGTGAGTAACCCTCATGATCCACCTTTTTCATCCACGGTGGCACGTCGTGTTGATTCGCCAACCAGGGCCGGACGGACACCCGATCTGTGACACCGTTGGCAGGCGTCACGCCCCGGCCGACCGTGTACAAGTCCGACGCACCTGTCACAGACGCAGCGCATCGTCTGTCTTGTTGGATATGCACCCTGTTATGTCGAGAGCATCAATTGCTCGAGTGCAGCCGGACGACTATGCGGTCAGCGCGGAGTTCTACGACGTCCTCCAGGCTCACCAGGACGAGATACGCGTCCATCACCTCTACGCTCGCGATGCGGGTGATGCCCGCATCGGGGTGCTGGACATCGGGGCCGGAACCGGACGGGTCACGATGATGAGCCTCATGGAATCCCGGGTCGGCGTTCACGCTGTCGAGCCCGCGCGGGCCATGCGCGCGCCGTTGATGACGCGTCTCGCCGCCCTGCCGACAGAACTGAGGGCACGGGTCACCGTGCATCCTCAGACGCTGGAGGAGGCGCCACTGCGCGGAGTCGCAGACGTGGCAATCTGCCACAACACGATCGCCGGTCTCGCACCCGACGCACGGCATGCTCTCTGGCCGGCTGCCGCCCAGGCACTTGTGCCCGGCGGTTCACTGCTTTTTCAACTCCCGCCCGCTCGCCTTCCGGACAAGGACATCATGCGTGTCTTCCCGAATCAGAGGATCGGTGAGCACGAGTACGGAGGGCATATGGTGATGTCCGCCGACGAGGGCCGAATCCGTACACGCTTCGGCTACTGGGTGCGAGGGTCGGGCGGCGCGCTGCGGGAGCACATCGAAACATTCTGGATGTGGCCGGCCACTCGCGCCGAGATGATCAGTGACCTGGAGGAGCACGGCTTCACCCCGCTGCCCGGGCGGACCGATCCGGTCGTCCTGGCGATGACCCTCAGGCAGTGGTAGGAGCACCCTCCATGTGCGGCGTCGTCGGAGTTGGTTGATGACGTAGCCGGCCGAGTCCTCGGTCTCCGCCGCTCACCCTCCCCTCCGACTGCCCCTCCCCCAGCGACAACGAGTGACACTGTTCGCGGACTGGCGTGTGAGCCGTCCAGGGTTACCGGCACGCACCTTCTGTACCGGTTGTAGCATGGGTGGCCTCTGGGCCGGAAGGGACACCGATGCACGCTGGGGATGACGTCGACTCGATTGAGAAGGCGACGAGGCAGTTCGTCGCAGCGCGTCCGCAGCTCTTCGGAATCGCCTATCGTGTGCTCGGCAGCGCCGTGGAAGCCGAGGACGTCCTCCAGGAAGCATGGGTGCGCTGGCAGAACGCCGACCGCACGGACATCGTCGAGCCCGCAGCCTTCCTGACCACCGTGACCACACGTCTCGCGATCAACACTGCCCAGTCCGCCAGGGTACGGCGGGAGTCGTACGTCGGACCGTGGCTTCCCGAGCCGGTCGAAACCAGCCTGGACCCGCAATTGGGAGCGGAACGGGTCGAGGCGGTCGAGCTGGCGGTTCTCCTCCTCCTGGAGAAGCTGAACCCGGTGGAACGGGCCGCCTACGTCCTGCGAGAAGCGTTCGACTACCCCTACCGGCAGGTCGCCGACATGCTGGAAACAAGTGAGGCCAACACCCGCCAGCTGGTGAGCCGTGCGCGCAAGCACCTGGCCACCGAACGCAGGGAGCGGGTCAGCCGGACTGAGCATCAGCGCCTGCTGGAGGTGTTCCTCACCGCAGCGCGGACAGGCGACCTGAAGGCGCTCGAGGATGTCCTCGCAGCGGACGTCGTGAGCTACTCCGACGGCGGAGGAATGCGTGGTGCATCGAGGATTCCGGTCATCGGACGTCCGCACGTCTCCAAGTACCTTGCCGCCTTCGCGCCGCGATTCTGGCCGCAGTCGGACATCCGCTGGGTCGAGGCCAACGGGCTCCCGTCCGTTCTCGTCCTGTCCGGCGGAAACGCTGTGGCCCTCCTGTCCGTAGATGTGTCGGCGGAAGGGATCGACCGGATCATGTGGGTGATGAACCCGGCCAAGCTGTCGCCCTATGTGGCGTCACTGGACAGCTGAGCACCCCTCGAGCCGGCAAGAACGGCGTGAGACGGGCCGGGTGTCACAAGGACGGTGACTTGTCGGTCAACTAGTCAATCGGAACCCGGGTTTCCTACGACTAGGACCAGAAGGACAGACAACATGGCCATCGTCATGAACGGCGCAGTCAACCCTGCCCTTGGCGTGCATAGCTGTGCCTGGCGAGGGAAAATTCCCGACGAAGCAGGCCTGGCCGTCTCCGCCGCCTTACCCGCTCCGTACGTGCCTGTGGCAACGCTGGAGACACGTGGTGCCTGAGCACATCAATTTGCCCGAACTGTCCACCGACAAGGACTTCGACGGTGAGTCCTTCTCCGCCATCTACACGACGACGGTGACCGTCAGCGGCGGCGTGGCCGGACACGGGCGAGCCTCGGGGAGGGCGCGGTCGGCAGACGGGGTCCTGGACCTCGACCTGCGCATGCCCGCCGAGCTCGGTGGCGACGGCCAAGGAACCAATCCTGAGCAGTTGTTCGCCGCCGGCTTCGCAGCCTGCTTCCACGGAGCCCTGAGCCTGGTGGCGCGGCAAGCGGCACTCGATCCGGCCGTGATCTTCGTGGAGGCGACCGTTGCGTTCGGCCGGGATCCGGGAGACGGAGGCTACTTGCTTCGCATCGATCTGGTGGTCAAGTGGCCGGGTATCTCTCCGGAGGTCGCCGCGCCCCTCATCGAGAAAGCCACCTCGCTGTGCCCCTACGCGAAGATGGCCGGGGAGGGAACGCCGACAACCATCACGCTGGCTCCCCACACAGGCCCTAGCCAGTAGGCCCCCGCAGCTGCCGTGTACCGCCGTCCGGGCGGTACACGGCACTCCTCTGGCGCGCACGCGGTTCCCACCCGGCGGACGCCGACCTACAGGAGCAGCTTCGTTCTCTCAGGACACATGTCACAGCGAGCGCCTGTCACAGGGACATGAGTACCTCTGTCCTGGTGACTCCCCGCCGGCCGCAGGACCATACGCTGCCGAGCTGACCTCGCACCGGCGCCCAGGGGCCTGCTGGCGGAGTTCGTGGGGAAGGGCACCGGCGGTCAGGTGGGAAACCACCGGTCGGCGTCGGCAGCCTCTTCCTTGCGGATGGTGAACACCGCGATGTGCTTCTTCTCCGAACTCTGCAGGGGCAGCCCGGCGATGAGACGGTGGTCGCCGTGGGTGACCAGCGGTTCACCCTGCCCCTGGGAGGCCTCGAAGTACTCGGCATTGATGGACATGTAGTGCGCCCATCGCTCTGGGAGGTCGTCCTCGTAGAAGATCGCCTCCACCGGGCAGACAGGCTCGCATGCGTGGCAGTCGACGCACTCGGAGGGGTTGATGTACAGCGTCCGCTCGCCCTCGTAGATGCAGTCCACGGGGCATTCCGTCACGCAGGCCCTGTCCTTGATGTCGACGCAGGGCTGCGCAATGACGTACGTCACCTTGTCCTCCTTGTCGTCGGCGGGGAGATCGCGGGAAGCCTGGGCAGCGCAGCGCTCCCTGGAAGCCTTCTGGCCGTATGACCGGAGAGCCCGTGATCCTGTGACACCGCCCCGAGCGTCCCGAGGGCCACACGGCCGGCTGTCACAGGAGGCGTGGTCGCGCGGTCTGATGGTTGACTCACAACGTGTTCTCGCAGCATGCGGCATCCGAGATGAGGAACATCGTGTCACCTGTGAATACTTTCGTGATCGTCGGAGGCGGCCTGGCCGCGGGCAAGGCAGCGGAGGCGCTGCGGAAGCACGGCCACCTCGGCCCGCTCGTCGTCATCGGCGACGAGCGGGAGCGGCCCTACATCCGGCCGCCGCTCTCCAAGGGCTATCTGCTGGGCAAGGAGGAGCGCGATTCGATCTTCGTGCACCCCGATGACTGGTACACGAAGCACGGAGTCGACCTGCTCCTGGGCACAAGCGTGAAGGCTGTCGACGTGCAGGCCAGGGAGGTGGAACTGGACGACGGCCGTCGTGTGCCCTATGCCAAGCTGCTGCTGGCCACCGGCTCGTCTCCGCGCCGCCTGTCGGTGCCGGGAGCGGATCTCGACAACGTCCTGTATCTGCGGCGAGTGGGCGACAGCGAACGACTCAAGGCCGCCTTCACCAAGGGGGCGAGGATCGTGGTGATCGGCGACGGATGGATCGGTCTCGAGACCGCCGCTGCCGCGCGGATGGGCGGGGCGGAGGTGACGGTGCTCGGGCACTCGGAGTTGCCTCTGCTGAAGGTGCTCGGGCGGGAAGCGGCCGAAGTGTTCGCCGGCCTCCACAAGGATCACGGCGTCCGTCTGCGCCCCCGTGTGGAGGTCGAGCGCATCACGGGAACGCAGGGGCGCGTGGACGGAGTGCTGCTCGCCGACGGCACCCACCTTGTTGCGGACACCGTGGTCGTGGGCGTCGGCATCACACCCAACGTCCAACTCGCGCAGCAGGCGGGCCTGGACGTGCGGAACGGCATCGTCACCGACGAACATCTACGGACCTCGGTGGCCGACATTTATGCGGCAGGCGACGTCGCCAACGCCTACCATCCCTTCCTCGGCCACCATGTCCGCGTCGAGCACTGGGCCAACGCGCTGCACCAGCCGAACACGGCCGCGCTGAGCATGCTCGGCAAGGACGCCGTGTACGACAGGCTGCCGTACTTCTACACGGACCAGTACGACCTCGGCATGGAGTACACGGGTTACACGGAGCCGGGCGGCTACGACCGAGTCGTCTTCCGCGGCAACCCGGCCGAACGGCGATTCATCGCCTTCTGGATGTCGGGAAACCGTGTGATCGCGGGGATGAACGTCAACGTGTGGGACGTCATCGATCCGATCCGTTCCCTGGTCCAGTCCCGGACCGATGTGGACGACGCCCTCCTCGCCGATCCCGGTGTCGCCCTGGACAGCCTGCTGCCCTGACACTTCGACCCGTTGTCACAAACAACGGGAGCGGCCGGTCGTACTCAGTGACGACCCAAGCGATCGGAGCAATCGTGGCTATCACCGAACGACGTCTCTCCACCATGGTGCTGGTGATCGGTACGGGCGGGGCGGGCCTGCGGGCGGCGATCGAGCTGGCCGAGGCCGGTATGGACGTCCTCGCCGTCGGCAAGCGCCCCAAGGAGGACGCCCACACGGCCCTGGCCGCCGGGGGCATCAACGCGGCCCTGTCCACCATGGACCCCGAGGACAGCTGGCAGCAGCACGCCGCGGACACTCTCAAGGAGAGTTACCTGCTCGCCGATCCTCGTACCGCCGAGATCGTCACCCAGGGCGCCGCCCTGGGTATCGACGATCTGGAGCGCTACGGCATGGCCTTCGCCAGGGAGGAGGACGGCCGTATCTCCCAGCGTTTCTTCGGTGCGCACAAGTACCGGCGCACCGCCTTCGCCGGTGACTACACCGGTCTGGAGATCCAGCGCACGCTCATCAGGCGGGCGAGCCAGCTGAAGATCCCCATGCTTGACAGCGTCTACATCACCCGGCTCCTGGTGCACGACGGTGCCGTGTTCGGGGCCTACGGCTTCGACCTCACGGATGGACAGCGCTACGTCATCCACGCCGACGCCGTCATTCTCGCGGCGGGCGGTCATACCCGTATCTGGCGGCGCACGTCCTCACGGCGCGACGAGAACACCGGCGACTCGTTCCGGCTGGCCGTGGAGGCCGGAGCACGTCTGCGCGACCCGGAGCTGGTCCAGTTCCACCCCTCGGGGATCATCGAGCCGGAGAACGCGGCCGGCACCCTCGTCAGCGAGGCCGCGCGGGGTGAGGGCGGCATCCTGCGCAACGCCCTCGGCGAGCGGTTCATGAACCGCTACGACCCCGAGCGTATGGAGCTCTCCACCCGCGACCGCGTGGCCCTCGCCTCCTATACGGAGATCAAGGAAGGACGCGGCACGCCCAAGGGCGGGGTGTGGCTCGACGTCTCCCATCTGCCCCGGCAGACGATCATGAACCGGCTGCCCCGGGTCTACCAGACGCTTCTGGACCTGCAGATGCTGGACATCACCCGTGAACCGATCGAGATCGCGCCCACGGCGCACTACTCGATGGGCGGGGTCTGGGTCAGGCACGAGGACCACAGCACCGACGTACGTGGTCTGTACGCCATCGGCGAGGCGGCGAGCGGCCTGCACGGCGCCAATCGTCTCGGTGGCAACAGCCTCATCGAGCTGCTGGTCTTCGGCCGCATCACGGGACAGGCGGCTGCCGCCTACTCCCAGGGACTGACCGCGCAGCCGCGCTCGGCGACAGCGGTGGCCGAGGCCCGGGCCGAGATCGACGAGCTGCTCACGGCGGACGGACCGGAGAACGTCCGTGCCTTGCAGCGCGCCATCCGCAACACCATGACCGAGCACGCGGGCGTCGTACGCGACGAAGAGGGGCTGCGCGCCGGGCTGGCGGAGCTCGGTGTGATCGAGAAGCGGATGGAGGACGTCGGCGTCCATCCCGACATCGCCGGCTTCCAGGATCTCGCGCACGCCTTCGACCTCAAGTCCGCCGCCCTGGCTGCCCGGGCCACCCTCGAGGCGGCGCTCGAACGCCGAGAGACCCGCGGCTGTCACAACCGCAGCGACTACCCGGACATGGATGCCGCACTACGGGTCAACCTCGTGTGGTCCCCGACGACCGGAATCACCCACGAGAGCATCGCCCCCATCCCGGACGAGATCGCCGCCCTTATGGAAGAGGTACCGACCGAAGGGAAGCTCGTGGAGTAACCCGCCGAATTCGAGTTTCGGCACGACCGCCAACAGGCAATCCGTGTGCGCTTGCACCCACCGATGTGCAGCCGCCCAGGCACACATGCGGAAATCGACACCTGCCCGCCTTGTCGAGGGAATTTCAGACTCCATCCGGGTTCCGTGTCACAAATGCAGTCACCGGCCTGTCTTTCCTAGTGAAGAAAGAATTGACCGGTGCAGCCGAGCAGTTCTTCCCACAGCGCCCGCTGCACATGGGAAAACTCCGAGAGGATTCACATCATGAAGGTCGTAGTCATCGGCGGAACCGGGCTCATCGGCTCAAAGCTGGTTGCCAAGCTCAACGAGCACGGCCACGAGGCCGTACCGGCCGCGCCCAACACCGGCGTCAACACACTGACGGGTGAGGGTCTGGCCGAGGTTCTGCAGGGTGCCTCCGTCGTGGTCGACGTCTCGAACTCCCCCTCGTTCGCGGACGATGCCGTCATGGAGTTCTTCCGGACGTCGACCACCAACCTCCTCAAGGCGGAGGCGAACGCCGGCGTGACCCACCACGTGGCGCTCTCCGTGGTCGGCACCGAGCGGCTCCAGGGGAGCGGGTACTTCCGTGCCAAGCAGGCGCAGGAAGAGCTGATCAAGGCGTCCGGGATCCCCTACTCCATCGTTCACGCCACCCAGTTCTTCGAGTTCGCGAAGGGGATCGCCGACGGAGCCACCGACGGCGACACCGTGCGTCTGCCCGCCGCGAAGATCCAGCCCATCGTCTCCGACGACGTGGCCGCGGCCGTTGGCCGCACCGCGGTCGGCGCCCCGGTCAACGGTGTGGTGGAGGTCGCGGGCCCCGAAGCGTTCCCGCTCGACGAGTTCGTCCGCAACGGACTCGCCGCCAAGAACGACCCCCGCAAGGTCGTCACTGACCCGCACGCCACGTACTCGGGTGCCGAGTTGCAGGAGACCACGCTCCTGCCGGGCCCGGACGCACGCCTCGCCGAGACCAAGTTCGCCGACTGGCTCGCGCAGCAGAAGTAAGCCTTCGGATGAGGGTGGCCCCTGCTTCCAGGGGCCACCCCGTCTCCGGCCGGTCCTCACTGCACCGCATTTCGCAGCCCGCCTGCTGCGTGCAGCAGAGACCTGTTCGTCGAGCCGTGCCGGAATCAACGCAACCCAACCTCCACAGCACGAAGGAAGCGGCTCGTCATGCTCAAGAACCGCAGTCAGAACACTCTCTCCGACGTCGGCCCGTATGAAGCACTGACCGGTGTCTACACCATTGACCCGATCCACAGCATGATCGGTTTCTCCGTCCGGCACGCCATGATTTCGAATGTGCGGGGAAAGTTCGACTCCTTCGAAGGGCTCCTCAAACTCGATGGGGCACAGCCCACCCGGTCCGAGGCCCACGTGAGCGTCCAGACCCAGAGCCTGGACACGGGTATCCGGGATCGGGACGCGCACCTTACGGGTCCGGAGTTCTTCGACTCCGCGACATTTCCCCTGATGACCTTCCGTTCCACGGGAATCGTTCCCGTCGGTGACGATGCGTTCCGCCTGGACGGAAACCTCAAGATCAAGGATGTCGAACTCCCCCTCGACATCGATCTCAGCTTCGGTGGGGCCGGCCAGGACGCCTACGGGCAGCACCGGGTCGGTTTCGAGGGCACGGCCACCCTGAAGCGGTCCGACTGGGGGCTCACCTGGAACGCGGCGCTGGAAACAGGGGGCGTTCTCATCAGCGACAAGGTGACGCTGATACTCGACATCTCGGCAGTGCAGCAGGGGCCGGAGGCCGCTGCCTGACTACACGACACCTACGACGCCCGTTACCCATCAGAAACCCGGTCACGGGGGTCTGGTGTGCCGGCCGTACCGGGCCCCCGCCGACGGAGGACACATGACGACCCTGGCAGCCGAGAACCGACCCACCATCCCCGCCACCGTAGTCTCCCTCACAGCCGAAGCCATCGAGCTCGAAACCCGCGTCACCGAGTTGCGCCAAGCGCTCGCAGAACTCAACGAGCAGATGCGTGCCGTGTCCGACCTGCTGCGTCAGAACCGCCGTTCAGCGGCTTTCTCCGGAGCCACCCATCGGTGAGCGGCTCTCAGACAGCCGCAGCCACTGCAAGGAGTGACCGCGCCGGTCAGCGTAGACGGAGAGCGGATGTCCGCCGGCGCCCTGATAGCCGTCGGGTCAGCAAGGCGCCGGCATGGCGTACCTGCTCGGGCGTCATGACCCGCGGCTGCCCGAGGGGCGCCGCGGGTGCGGCTTGCGCTCGGCGTTGAGAGAGTTGGCGAGCTTGGTGACGGCGATCTTGGGCGGGAAGTTCACCAGGAGGTGGACGTGGTTGGTCTCGCCGTCGAACTCCACCAGCTCGCACGCGAAGTCCGCACACACCGACCGCATGCTCTCCTCCATCCGCCTCAGATGAGCATCGGTGAACACCGTGTGCCGGAGCTTGGTCACGAAGGCCACGTGCACGTGCATCACGAAAGCACAGTGCCGACCAGTTCTGATCTTCCGCATCTCACCCATGACCCACGTACATATCGTGACCGTCATGCAGCTTCGGTACGCCTTCAGGGTGTACCCGGACTCCGGCCAACGCACCGCACTGGCCAAGGCGTTCGGGTGCGCCCGCGTCGTGTTCAACGACGCTGTGCGCGCCAGAGAGGACGCCCGCACAGCGGGCCAGGCATTCCCGACGGCCGGCGAGCTGTCCAAAGAGCTGATCACCGAGGCGAAACAGACCGACGCACGGGCCTGGCTGGGCGAAGTCTCCACCGTCGTGCTCCAGCAGTCCCTGCGCGACGCCGAGGCCGCCTACAAGAACTTCTTCGCCTCCCTCAAAGGCGAACGCAAGGGCACGAAGATGGGTGCCCCTCGGTTCAAGTCCCGCAAGGACAACCGGGAGTCGATCCGCTTCACCGCCAATGCCCGCTGGTCGATCACCGACAGCGGGCGGCTGCACCTACCGAAGATCGGCGCGGTGAAGGTGACGTGGTCACGCACCCTGCCCGCGCAGCCCTCCTCGGGCACCGTGATCAAGGACGCTGCCGGACGTACTTCGCCTCCTTCGTCATCGACACCGACCCGGCCGCCGACGCCACCCGCATGCCCGACACCGACCAAAGTGTCGGCATCGACCTGGGCCTCACCCACTTCGCCGTCCTCTCCGACGGCCGTGTGATCGACTCCCCGCGGTTCCTGCGCCGCGCGGACAAGAACCTCAAGAAGGCCCAGCGGGAGCTGTCGCGCAAACAGAAGGAATCCAAAAACCGGGAGAAGGCCCGCCTGAAGGTCGCCCGAGCCCACGCACAGGTGGCCGACGCACGCCGGGAGTTCCACCACCAGCTCTCCACCCAGCTGATCCGCGACAACCAAGCGATCGGTGTGGAGGACCTGGCGGTCAAAGGACTCACTTGGGCCTACCTTCGCCACGCACTCGACATTGATGATTCCAGCTGGCCGGCAGCGCAAAAGGCTCTGTCGGAGAGCGCCAACCCACTGGGGCGAATCGAATCCAAGTGATGCCCCCCGAGGCGGATTGTCTGTGAGGCGGTCGGAACCCTTGTCCGTGCCGCGGTCGTGGCGAGAGGGCGGGGTGGCGACGTCGCGCCACCCCGCCCTCCTCGGCTGCAGGTCGGTCAGCGGACCGTCCGCGCCGCGTCCTGGATGATCTGGGCGACGTCATGAGGCCGGGAGACGCTCACGGCGTGCGATGCCCGGACTTCCACCGTGTGGGCCTTGGCCCGCTCGGCCATGAAGGTCTGGGCCTTCGGGGGGATGTTGAGGTCTTCGGCGGCCACCAGGACCCAGGACGGGATGGCCTTCCAGGCAGGCTCACCGGCACCCTCCTCCAGCGCGGCGCTGGTCACTGGACGTTGAGTGACCGCCATGATGTCGGTGGTGCTCTCCGGGACGTCCGCGGCGAACTGATGGTGGAACTTGTCCTGTTGGATGTACAGATCCGCGCCCTGGGAGCCGTCGGGCTGGGTGATCGGGACCGGGCGCAGGGCTTCGCCCAGCGTGCTGCCGGGGAACTTGCCCGACAGCTCGACCGCGCTCTCCCCCTTCTCAGGGAGGAAGGCGGCGATGTAGACCAGTGCCTTCACGTTGTCGACGCCGTTGGCGGCGTTGCTGATGACCGATCCGCCGTAGGAGTGTCCGGCAAGCACGACGGGCCCGTCGATGTCGGCCAGGAGGTCCTTGAGGTAGGCGGCGTCGCTGCTCAGTCCGCGCAGCGGATTGGCCGCGGCCACCACCGGGTAGCCATCGCGCTTCAGCTTCTTCACGACGCCGTTCCAACTGGTGGAATCGGCGAACGCTCCGTGGACGAGCACCACGGTCGGCTTGCGGCTGTGCGACGACGATCCCTTGCCGGCGCTCGCCGGGGCGACCGACGTGGCGAGGAGAGCAGCGGCGACGCCGACCGTGGCCATGAGGGAGAGCGGCGTGCGGGCACGTCGGTAGAGAGAACGACGGTTCATGAGAGACCTCTCGAGGCAGTTGTTGGCTCAGCCGTGTCCGGATGGATGGATCAGGCAGTGGTTCGAGTTCGAGGCAGTCGGCTGTCGCACACCGAGTGGGGTGGTGGAGTGGGCCGTACGTGAACGGCCCCGCAGCCGTGGCTCAGTTGGAGCGGAGAGCCGTGCGCAGCGTGCGAACGGCCTGCTGTACGGCCGCTGTGGTGGCGTGCGTGGACCGAAGGGGGTTCAGCATCATGAAGTCGTGCAGGGTGCCGTTGTAGCGGATGCTGGTGGTCGGCACGCCGGCCTCCGTCAGCTTGCGGGCGTATGCCTCGCCCTCGTCCCGCAGGACGTCGTTCTCGTCGACGAGAACGAGCGCGGGCGGCAGTCCTGCCAGCTCGGTCAGGTCGGCCCGCAGGGGTGACGCGGTGATCTCGGCCCGCTGGGCGGGGTCCGTGGTGTAGCAGTCCCAGAACCAGGCCATGGCCTTCGCGGTGAGGTAGGGGCCGTCCGCGAACTCCCGGTAGCTGTCGGTGTCCTGAGCAGCGTCCGTGACGGGGTAGTACAGCGACTGGTGCACGAAGGACACGTCACCGCGCTGCTTGGCCATGATGGTCAGCGCCGCGGTCATGTTGCCGCCGACGGAATCGCCGGCCACGGCGATGCGGGAGACGTCCAGGTCTTCCTGGGCGCCCTGTTTCGTAAGCCACTGTGCTGTCGCGTACGCCTGCTCGATGGCAACCGGATACTTTGCCTCCGGGGAACGGTCGTACTCGACAAACACCACAGCGGCGTTCGCTCCGACGGCCAGCTCGCGCACCAGGCGGTCATGGGTACCCGCATTGCCGATGACCCAGCCTCCGCCGTGCACGTAAAGGACGACCGGCAGCGCGCCCTCGGCCTCGACGGGCCTGACTATGCGCACCCGCACGTCGCCGACCTCGGCCGGCACCGTGACCCACTTTTCCCGCACGTCGAGTTTGTCGATGGGCGCCGCCTGGAGATCGTCGAGGACCTTCCGAGCGCCCTCCGGGCCGAGCTCATACAGGAAAGGCGGGTTGGCCGTTGCCTCCGCGAGCGCCTGAGTCGCGGGTTCAAGAATCGGCTTGTTCACGATTGTTCTCCTTCTGTCAGCAGGCCTGTGTGTGGCTCTCATCCTTATGACCGGGCACCTATTGATGGTGTGACATATTTCGATGTTTGATCTTTTTTGCCACGTGTGTCACTTTCGGTGCCGGCTGGTGATTTCCTTGTACTCCCGAGCGGTGGGCTTGCGAATCTGCGTGCCGTCCCCGTAAAAGCCTCGGCTGAGTTTCGTCCGCAGCCGCTGGGCCCTCGTGGGCTCGCCGTTCACACCGGGTTCGCTTCCAGGCAGGGCAAGGGGCGTGTACTGCTCGTGCGCTGTGAGCACGTGCAGTTGTTCCTGGCTGAGCGGTTCGTGCACCTCGACGAACTCACCGTGCGGCAGGCGTTTGATGACGCCCGTCTCGCGGCCGTGCAGTACTTTGTCGCGGTCGCGTCGTTGAAGACCGAGGGCCCGCAGGGAGGCATAGCCGCCCTGGTACGTCACCTGCTCCGATGACGGGTGGAAGCAGAAGGTCAGATACACACCCGTGACGACGAGGACGACGAAGGTGTACAGGCAGATTCCCCCAGCATGAAGGACCAGTGATCAGGGAAGACCTTCCTCATGGTGGCTCGGGCCACGCTGCGGTGACCCAACCGCCCGTCTGCCCAGTCGGAGACCTTTCCCCCTACGTGCTCGCCGTGACTCGGCTGGTCGATCTTTTCCGCCCATCTTTCACCCCTCGTTCCATGGCGGGTACTCGACGCAGTTCTCGCTCGGGAAGACCAGGGTTGGGTCTCGAAAAGGGGTTCACGAACTGCCGTCTCCCATATGACCAGCCAGCCTGTGAAGGTGTTACACATCGCGATGGGTGGGCGCCTCACCGGGTACGGTCGCCGCAGTGCGGCCGGATCGGCCGCTGCCAAACACAATGTTTCTGCCACTGTCGACGCCAAGGGCCATGGCATGGCTTCGGGCCCACGGAAAGGGGCCGCGTGGTCACGCCGGGGTTTCCACCGCGGCCCGGGACTGGCGCGCCAGACGACGCCTCATGGCACGACGTTCGCTCTCCGTGGTGCCGCCCCATATTCCCTCGACGGGGTCAGCCCTGATGGCCCAGTTCAGGCACTGCTCCATAACGGGGCAACGACAGCACACAGCCTTCGCCTGATATGTCTGTATCAGCGACGGACCGCTATTGCTGTTGCCTATGGGGAAGAAAAGGTCAGGGTCTGCGTCTCGGCAGCTCGCCATTTCACGCCAGTCCACGGCTGGACCTCCTCGTTGATGGATGTGGACCACATGCCTGTACCGCGGGAGACCTCCGAGCGTTGCTCGGGCCCGCATGAAACGCAGCACGGTCTCTGTGTGTCAGACCGGGTGGCTTCCGCATATGTGACAGGTGGTGCGAGCGGCCGGCGGGCAGAGTGTCACAAGATCTCCGTCTGTCCGGTCAGAAGTATCAAGCGCACAAGAAAGAGTGGATGCGGTATGGATGATGCCGGTGACGCGGTGCCGCTCGTGGAGCTGCTTGATGAGCGGCGGTATCTGCTGGGTGTCGCGTACTGGATGCTGGGCAGTGGCCGTGAGGCGGAGAGTGTCGTGGCGG
>NZ_JBQQCG010000109.1:0-33593 GCF_052245575.1 Streptomyces sp. 2A115
CCTCCGCCGCGAACGCCTCCAACTCACCACGCACCACAGCAATCTCGTCCGGAGTCACACACACTCAACGCCACACCGGGCCGGAAGGACACGCACCACCTCAACCGACCTGACCAAGCCCTACTAGCTACTTGCCCCTGAAAAAGGGTTTGGCCTGGTGGCAGGCCGGTTGCTGTGGGCTCGCTCCTGTGTCGGGGCCCGGGGTAGTTGCGTCCTCACCGGCCGCTGACGGTCATCCGGTGGAGGTTGTAGGCGAAGATCCCGAGTCCGGCCCAGGTCTGTGCGCCTGCCAGGCGGCGCAACCGGGTGCGGCGGAAGCCGAAGCTGCGTTTGAGGTGGCTGATGCGGGCTTCGATGCCGACTCTCCAGTTCCGCATCCGGCGGAACGGGCGGGTGCGCTCGTGCTCGCGTCGTGCCTTTCCCGGTGTTCCGTTGCGTTGGAGGCCGATCCGCTGGACGCCGAGTTCGGCCAACACCCGGTCGTTGGCGGCGGTGCCGAAGCCGCGGTCGGCGACGACGGTGCCGGGCGGTCGGCCAGTCAGCGTGGCCACCCGCTCGACCGAGGGCACAAGTTGCGGTGCGTCGGGCGGGTTCCCGCGGTTGACCTGGTGGTCGACGACGAAGCCGCGTTCATCCTCGGCGACCAGGGCGGTGTAACCGAACTGAGTGGGATGCTGGGGCTTGCCCTTGCGGATCGGCCGGGCATCGGGGTCGGCCAACGACACCAGCCGGTCGGGAATCGTGCGGATCTACGCCAGCCGCAAAGCCGTCTGCTCCAGCAGCCGGCGAGTGCCCGCCACGGTCTCGGCCGGCTCACCGACCAGGTGCGTCAGCTGCCCCGAGGGCTGTTTGCCCAGCGCGCGACGGGCGTTGCGCTCCACCGCTGCAACGTCTCGCAATGTCGCGTGGGCCACGGTCGCGATCTCGCCGGTCAGCCGGTCGATCTCCCCCAGCGCCTGGCCGGTACGCCGTGGCAGCGTGCGGGAGATCTCCTTCAGGCGGCGCCCAGCGGATCGGCTGCGATCACGGAGCGCGCGCCTTGCGGGTCCGGGAGCGATCCCTCCGTGGTGCTTGAGTGCGGTGAACACCGAGCCGGGCGGCTTGCCGGTCTACCTTGGGATGACGCCGATCGACTCCCCCAGCCCTCCACGCCGCCACAAGTCGGCCTTCCTCTCGTCGACATCCCCGGCCGACCCAGTCTCGCCACGTAAACGGTCCTCAACCAGCAGTGTTGCTCTGACCGGTTGAATCCGAGCATCGTCCCGTTGCGGGATCGTCAATCGGTCCGGGTGCGGAGGCTCCGCGCCAGGGTGGGGATCATCACCGTCGCAGGGACGAGGTGTAGCCCGAGGAGGGCGATGGTGGTGGCGGTGTTTGCCCCGGAGAGAAGGGGCGGCACCAACGAGATCACGGTCAGCGACACTGCCGTCCACACGAATCGCTCGGCGGGGCGAGCGCTCCAACGAAGAAGAGCGACGGCAATGACGACGCCCACGACCGAGAAGAAGCCGGTCACCACGGCGAGCCCGGACAACGGGATCGTCTCGCCACCCTCGGGGACCTCGAAGTCGACGCCAACGGCCTGGGCAAGCGCCGCGGCGAGGGTGGTGGCCACCATCGCCGCGAGCGTGGCAATGAAGCCGGTGCCGGCGAGCCCGCGGAGTCGGTTGGTGTGGCTGGTCTGGCCCGATGCCGGGCCTGCGCCGACCCCCGTGTCATTCATGCTGTTCATGTCGTTCCTCCGTCATTCGGCAACCGGCGTACGGGGTGTGTTGACTGGCATGTGACGGTCTTGGCCCTGGGGGTGACGATGCGCACCCTCGCCGTGCGACGGCCGGGGTTCCGCAGGGCGCGGACGCCGGTGCCGCGGAGCCAGAACCCGGCGTCGCGTCCGAGGACCGGCCCGGGCTCACCGTCGCGCAGCTCCAGCTGCACCCGCCCGCGGGTGACGACGCCGAACGCGCCGTTCCACTCCGCCGCGACCACCGCGACACGCGCGCCACCATGCAGCGTGAGCGTCCGCACCGGGACTACTCCGTGCCGTCCGCCGGCAGGAGCTCCGGTAGCCCGAGCCGCGGGAACTGGTCGTCGTGGAACGTGACGATCTCGGTGATCGCCCCGCCGGTGACGCGCAGAACGTCGAGCGTCAGCGGCAGGTACGCGCCCTCCTGCTCCCGCCAGAGGTAGAAGGCGACGGCGGGCTGCCGGTTCACGGCGGTGGGGACGCCGCGCAGGCCCTTCATGCCCTCGAAGCCGTCCTCGACCCAGTCGTTCACCACCGCGTCGCGGCCGACGTACAGGCCCGGCGTGGGCGGCATCGAGCAGCGGACGTCGTCCCGCAGGAGTGCGGCGAGGCCGTTGACGTCCGTGGCCACGCTGGCGTCGGTGAAGCGGCGCACCAGCTCGCGCGTCCCGGCGTCCTGTTCGCCGCCGGTCCAGTCCTGCCGCTCGGCGGGCAGGTGCTCCCGCATGCCGGCGCGGGCCCGCTGCAGCGCGCTGTTCACGGAGTTGACGGAGTCCCCGAGGAGCTCCGCGACGTCCTTCGCCGGCCAGCCGAGCACGTCGCGCAGGATCAGCACGGCCCGCGGGCGCGGCGCGAGGTGCTGGACTGCGACCAGGTACGCCAGCTCGATCGTCTCCCGCGCGACGGCGACCGTCTCCGGCTCGTCCGCGTCGCCTGCGGGCAGCTCGTCGAGCAGCCGGTCCGGGTAGGGCTGCAGCCACAGCACCTCGCCGCCGGTCGCAGGCTCCGGGCGGTACTTGGCGAGCAGGTCAAGGCAGGCGTTGGTGGCGATCCGGTACAGCCAGGCCCGGAACGTCGACCGCCCCTCGAAGGTCTCCCGCCGCCGCCAGGCACGGAGGAACGTTTCCTGCACCGTGTCCTCGGCGTCCTCGAACGACCCGAGCATCCGGTAGCAGTGCACGTGCAGCTCCCGCCGGTGCCGCTCCGCCAGCCCCGAGAACGCCGGCTCGTCGACCTCGCTCAGCCCGCTCACGCCCAGCTCCTCCAGCCGCGTGTCCGCACTCATCACGTCATCCTTCCGCCTCATCGTGTCCCGTCGTAGGTATGACGGCTGCGGGCGCGAAAACTCATCACTGGGGTCGGTCGGCACGGCTGAGCGTTTCTCATCCTTGGTAGGTCGGTTTTTCGACGTGGTGGAGAACGAGGCGGCCTGCACCATTGCGGTCGTCCGAGAGGGCCCCGGCGCAGCGTGATCAGGATTTTCCAGGTCTTGAGGGTGGCGACGGCGCGTTCGCCGCGGCAGCGGATCCGGGCAGCCGGGTTGAAAGACGCCCACGAGAAGGGCGGCCACACCGAGTGCCACCCCGCCGCCTCCGGAGCAGCCGAACTGGATGGCATGCCGCGGCGTGCCGAACTCCGCCGTGAAGATATCGAGCACCTGCGCCTGTTCGTCGCGCTGTGCGCGCGGATCGAAGTGATAGGTGCGGTCAGGACGACAGTCCGTGCCCGCGTAGGCGTAGCCGTGGTCAAGGAAGAACTGGGCGCGCGGCGTCGCATGAGCGAGATTGACGACGGCGTCGAGGTCGTTGACCACCGTGCCGTTCCAGTTCGCCGGTATCCGGATTGCGTACGCGGTGCCATCGGGGAGTGTTCCACTGCGCTGCTGCGGCCCGGGGTCGGTCGCCTGCGCCGCCGCAGGCACGGTGTCGGGCAGGGCCGCGCCGGCGTGCTCTATGAGCGGTGCGCGCACCGCGGCAGCAGCCTGTTGTACGGGCGCATCGAGGACGACGGCATCCGCTGCTGCCAGATGTTCTGGGAGATGGCCGAGGACGACCTCCGCAAGTACCAAGGGACATCGAGGCCCCACGGCTCCCGGGGCCCGATCACCCTGCACTCCGAGGAGACACTGGCGACCTCCGAGCGCGGTGTGGTGATGGTGCGCCGCATGCTGCGCGCCACGGTCGACGACGTAGAGGCCGGGAAGGACCCGGCCCTCGTGCCCACCGCGTGCGATGCGCTTGCGCGGGTCTGGTCGTATCGCCGTGGACCGCGCTTGTCTGCTCTTACGGGCCTTACGGGTCTTACGGGCCTTACAGGCACACTGCGGGCACGAGCTGCGAGGACCGGCGGGCAGAGCGCGTGGATGAACGGTACTGCGCTGTCGGGCTCGGGGCCGCCACCACGAGGTCGACGGCCTGGTGCCGCTCTCTTTCTGGGGGCGGAATTCCGGTCACCGGTGGCGCCTCCGCTTGATCCGTGTGATCGTTTCAGCCACCCGTGATTCACCCTCAGCAGCGGCAAAGCGGCAGGAAACGGGCCGGACCGGTCGCGCACCCGCGTGGGACGCGGGCCGTGCGCCGGACTGTTACCGGCGTTCCGGGTCGATCTGTACAGGTTCTGAGGCACTATCCAGTGGTGCTCCCTCCGATATCCCGGCTACCGGTGTCCGGAACGGGGATACCGGATGCCGCACCGCAACCGCAGTGGCTGAAAACGTGTCTTTGGACGCGTGGCCGAAGCTCCGGGGCGGGCGAGTCTCCGGTAGCACGTGCGGCCTTGGGGGGCTGGGATGAACACATGGGGAGTACCCGGATACACCGAGTCACTGGAGCTCGGATCAGGGGCGAGCGGGCGGGTCGTCCTGGCCGTGCACGAGGAGACGGGCGTTCCGGTCGCGGTGAAGTACCTCAGCGAATCACTGCGCACCCGACCGGGCTTCGTACTCGAGTTCAGGGCGGAGGCGCGGCTACTCGGCGGCCTGGAGAGCCCGTACGTCACCGGGCTGTACGAGTACGTCGAGAGCCCGGACGGTGCCGCCATCGTGATGGAGCTGGTGGACGGTGTCTCGTTGCGGACCCTGCTGGCCCGGGAGAGTCCGCTCGATCCCGAGGCCGCGCTCGTGGTCCTCAAGGGGTCGTTGCTCGGCCTGGCCGACGCGCACCGCATCGGTGTCGTCCACCGCGACTACAAACCGGCGAACGTCCTGGTCATGCCGGACGGATCGTCCAAGCTGGTCGACTTCGGGATCGCGGTGGACACCGGCACCACCGTCGGCGTGGCGGGAACCCCCGCCTACATGGCCCCTGAGCAGTGGACCGGTGCGCCTGCCTCTCCCGCCGCCGACGTGTACGCGGCCACGGCCACGTTCTTCGAGTGCCTGACGGGCCACAAGCCGTACTCGGGTGACAATCTCGCCGAACTCGCACTGCAGCACGTCGACGCGCCCGTCCCCACCGAGGAGGCCCCCGAGGCGGTGCGGGAGCTGGTCCGGCGCGGTCTGGCCAAGGATCCGCAGCAACGGCCCAGACACGCCGAGGAGTTCGTCACGGAACTGGAGGCGGTTGCCGGCGCCGCCTACGGGCCCGACTGGGAGGAACGCGGCCGCGGCCGGCTCGCCGCGCTGGTGGCCCTACTGCCCCTGCTGTTGCCCTCGGCCCGCGCCCCGCGAACCACCACGGACACCGCACGCACGGTCCTGAGCGAACCGGGCGTCGGCTGGGCGCGGTCGTGGCGTCCCGGCCGGCCAGGGATGCTGGTGGCCGGTGCGGCCGTGCTTCTGGCGGTCCTCCTTACGTACGGCATCCAGCACGCCCCGCTGGGAACGGATCCGCAGCAGGCGGCGCAGGCCCTGGCCACCACCAGAGCCCAGCCCGGCGTGGAGTCGGGAGAGCTCATAGCTCCGCCAACCGCGTCGGCGAACTCGTCCCCGCCGCCCCCGACGTCCACCGTGTCACCCAGCCTGTCGCCCTCGGACTCGGCGACGGCCGGCACCGGCGAGCCCTCGGCATCCGCCGCCACCACGGACCCGGCCCCTGAGACGACGACACCGAGCGCGGCGACCACCGAGGCGACGCCGACGACCGCTGCCCCCACGTCGCCGGCCGCTCCCACCCCGCCGGCAACTCCCGCCGTCAAGGACGTCGCGGTGTCGGGCTTCCGGCAGACGGGTCCGACGACCGGCACGGCAACGATCGACATCACCACGGACGGCACCGGGCCGATCTCCATCACCGTCTCGTGGTCCACGGGCGACACCGGGGGACTGCTCGGCGCCCCGGATGGTGCGTCCCAGACGTTCGAGCGCAGCGGCGCCACCCAGTACGCGCTCACCATCGACCACACGTTCCAGGGCACCGGCTGTTACTGGGCGGTGCAGGCCACGACCACTCCGGTCTCTGCCGACGGCGGCGCCTCGCAGCAGCTTCTGACCAGGCGGTGTGTCATCCGATGAGCGCTCTCAACGACCGCACTCCCGCGTCTGCCGAGGACCGGGAACCCACCCAAGTGCTCGGCTCCGCCGACGAAACCCGGGTGCTCGACCCGGCCGACGACCACACCTCCACCCTCCACCTCGGCCCCACCGACGAAAACGCCCCGAGCGACGATCCCGGTTCCGCCGACGCCCAGTACAGCGCCACGGTGTTGGCCAGCCACTGGATCCAACGGCCCGAACCGGACGCCACCCTGGTCGGGCGGCCCTCCGCGGAGACCCTGCCGACACCGACACCGACGACGCGGCCGGATCGCGTTGAAGGCACCGTGCTGCGTTTCGGCCCGGGGGTGACGGCCGCTGTCGCGCACCGTACCCACAGGACGCTGCCCTCGGTGCCGCCACCTCTCGAGCCCCCACGCCGACGTCTGCGAAGACACGCTCTGCCCGCGCTGGTGCTGATCGCGGTCATCGCCGTCCTCGCCTGGCAGCGCCTCGGGCCCTCCGTCGAGGTGCGCACGGCAGCGGTCACTGCCCGGCCGACGGATCTGGGATGCGACGGCACAGCGGACATAGTCGCCCTCGTCTCCACGAACGGCCGGCCGGGCACACTCTCCTACCGCTGGACGCGAAGTGACGGCACCGCCTCGGGCGTCCTGCGCGAAGTGGTGGTCCAGGGCCAGACACAGGCACGTCTGCACCTGCAGTGGACATTCCAGGGCAAGGGCCACTACACGGCAGAGGCCGAACTACGGATCCAGTCCCCCGCCCACCGCACGGTCACCACCCACTTCACGTACGACTGCCCCTGACGAGACCCGGCATGGCGCAGGTCAACTGCCGGTCCGTGCAGGTGCCTTGCCGTGCTGGTCGACGACCGTGCGCTCCATGACGGCGCTGGTCCCGAACAGCGTGTCGGAGGTGATCCCCTTTCCCTCGTCCTTGGTGATGTACGAGCGTGAGCCGAGGAAAGCCAGGCTGTCCCTGTCGAAGATCCATTCGTCACGGGTCGCGGAGGAGGCGTCTTCGCGTGTCACGGCGATGCCGTGACGGCCGGCGGCATCGACGGCGTCGGGGATCTCCTGCACGCCGGGGATCTTCGCGGCCGCCTTGTAGAACGCGGAGGCGTTCGCTGACGGCATGATCGTTTCGCTCACCAGGTCGCCGATCGTGGAGAAGACGGCCTGCTCCTTCGACTCGCCTTCGTCCACCCTGGTCTGGGCGTAGAGCAGTTGGAGCAGCGCGTCCGGATCGGTGGGAAGTGAGGCCAGCCACTTGTACGTGGGGTGGTCGGTGCCCGCCGGAACGGGATCGGAGGACTCGACGGGGACCATCTGACCGGGCATCACGGAGCCCTTGCCGGATTCGCGAATCCACCCGGTCCTGGTGACGGGGCCGGGATCCTGCGACGTCCAGACCTCCCGCTTGTGCAGGGCACTGAGCCGCACGGGACCGTCGAGAGTGCCCTCGTTGGAGCGGGTCAGGCTCTCGACGTACACGAACTGCCCCTCCTTCACGGGCGTCGCGTCGGTTGCCATGGCTGCTACGGCGATCCGGTTGAGAACGGCGGAGGCACTGTTGGCGCCGACGGCCCGGGTCGCCGGGGCCGAGGTGTCGTCACCGCCGGAGAGCGTGACGATCAGCGCTCCAGCCAGCGCCATCGACGCGAGGGGCAACAACACGACTCCACGCAACAGTCGACGGCGTGGTGCCGGGTGCGCCTGGACGGAAGGGGTGCGGTCGTGGTCGATGTGCTGCATCAGAATGTCCTTGTAGTAGAGGTGTCTGTCCGGCGGGAGGTCCCATTCGGCCGGAGCCGACAACAACTCCTCGGTCTCACTCCCGGCGGAAGCGGCGCGCGACGGATCGCTGTTGTTCATCCGGTTTCCTCCTGCAGAAACGTGGCCGCGAGCGCGGCCTCACTGTCCTTCTCTCCGCGAGGGCCCCGCGGTTCCGCCTCCGCGCGGTCGAGTTGCCCGGAGCTGATCCGGGCAAGCCGCGCCCGTGCGCGCGACAGCCGCGACCGCACGGTGCCGACCGGGATGCCGAGCGCCTCAGCGGCCTGCTGGTAGTCCAGACCGGCCGACACGCACAGGGCGAACACCTCCCGGTCCTGGCGGCGCAACCGGCCCAGCGCCTCGTGAACCACCGCCAGACGGCGGGCGTCATCGATCCGGCCGACCGTCTCCTCCGCGAAGTCCTCGACGGGACGGGGTTCGGGGCTGCGCGCCAGGAAGGCGAGCCGTCGGCCCAGCCCACGGTTGGCGTTGTGCGCCTTGTGCGTGGCGATGCCGAGCAGCCAGGGCTTGAGTGAACCGCCCTCCGGCTCCACCGCCTCCCGGGCACGCCAGGCGGCGAGGAACGTCTCGGACATGGCCTCCTCGGCCTCCGACCAGTTGCCGGTCAGGCGCAGAGCATGGCTGTAAACCGCCCGCGCGTGCTCGTCGTACAGGTCGGCGAATGCCGCACGGTCCCCAGCCCGGATGCGCCCACGCATCGACTCCGATGGTTCTGTTTGCCTCACACTCACTACTCTCCGCGGACCTGGCGGAGTTCCTGTGGCCTCCGCCACACCGCTAACGCGGGTCCGGAAGACTTGGAGGATCTCGAGGTCGGCAACTGCATGGAGTCCTTCGAAGCCGCGCTCGGTTCCGACGAGGGACGGGCTACGGGCCGCGACCACCGGCAGATCGCTCCACCCCGCTCTCATCGCCGCGCTGGACGAGTATCCGCCGGTTCTCCGTTCGCGGTGATCGTGGTCTTGCGAGTGGGCGTACTCCCGTGACATGCGGTGTCTCGACGGAGGCGGCTCGACCGCGAAGCAAGCGGCGACTGGTGAAGCAAGTACTGCCCGAGGCCGCAGAGTTACTCGCTCAGGACATGACGTGGCCGCGGGGAGCAGCTCTGCGGCGGCGCTCTCCGCGGATCCGCCTACCGCTGGCACGCCGACGGGAGGGCGGTATGGAGGCTGTGCAGTCCAAGCGTCCGCAGTCGGCGCCGGTTTCCCTGTCTCATCGCCTGGGTCTCGGCGTTGGTGCTGTGGCCCGGTGCTCGGTCGGGCTGATGCCGCGCAGGCGCTTGAACGCGACGCTCAGCGCGAAGGTGTTGGCGTAGCCGACCTTCCGGGCGATCGAGCCGACCGTGGACCCGGCATCTCAGCCCGTCACACCGAACCGAATCCGCTCCACGACGACGCCCGCACGGCCTTGGCCGCCAACATGGACCTGACCGACATGGGCGACCACAAGGCCGTCGGCCCCGCCCTGCTGGAGATCGTGGACGCGGAGAACCCGCCGCTGCGCGCGGCCGGCCGCAGCACACACACCGGCCGCCTGGCAGCACGCCCCGGAAACCCACGAGACTCTCTGGAAACCTGCCCCAACAGCACACCGCAGCACGCCCGGTGAGCACCGACCGCCCTGACTGCAGTTCCCAGATGACAGTGCGGCGGAGCGCAAGACATCACCCGAGAGGAACAACCGACGCTGTCTGTCCGTACTATCGCAACACGGGGACGCCCCACAGCAGTCGAGGCCCACCCCCAGCACCATCGACGTCAACGGGAGCACCTCGCCGCCCAGGCCCCAGTTTGCGGGTTCCTTCAGCCCGCGGCCGCGACCCCAAGGAAAGGCCAGCACCATGCCTGACAGCCAGACCCCCACCACCGAACTGACCTCGCAGTACACCGCCCAGGTGGCCGGTGACCTCGAGCTCAACGCCAAGGAGCAGGAACGCATCACGGCGGAAGTCGACGCGCTGCAGGAACAACTGCGCGCCCTGCAGCACGACCACACCGTGTTGACCCACTTGCAAAAGACGCTCGGCGTCGCGAGCCCGGCGACACAGCCCGCCGTCGAAGAGGCCGCAGCGCCCTCGGTACCGCGGCAGAAGACCGGCACCAAGCCCGGTGCGGGCAAGCAGGCACGGGCGAAGAAGGCCCCCGCTGCGCAGGACGGCAAAGCAGCCACGAAACCGGCATCCAAGAAGCCCGCAGCCGCGCCCAAGACGACAGGCACGGCCGCGAAGGCGACCGGGCCCACCCTCGTCGAGCTCATCCGGCGCCACCTCGCTGATCAGAGCGAACCCCGCTCCGCGGCGGAAGTCGCCACCACGCTCGGCCAGGCCCATCCCGACCGCGCCATCAAGACCACCGTCGTGCGCACCACACTCGAAAACCTCGTCGCCAAGAGCCACGTCCAACGCAGCAAGCAAGGCTCCTCCGTCTACTACACGACAGCCGAGCCCGAGCCGACCGCCGCCCTGGCAGAACAGACAGACCCGGCCACCGCCTGACCGACATCCGCTGCAGGACCACCATCGAGGCACCGACCACACCGCCACCGCCGAGCGGACGGCGCCCGAACCGTGGCCTCCTCTGCAGGCCTGCAATCCCAAACCGGTCGCCGCTGGAGATGATCTGTCGGGGCACAAGGGTGAGCCCCGACATGACCGTCACCCGGGCCCACCCTCCTGTCACGCGAATTCCGGGCTGACGGACAGCGTCGGCCAGAGGCGGAACCGGGCCACTTCGCCCTGGATATAGAGGAGCATGGGTCTGAACACCTCTCCGCCGTCTGCGGGGTGTAGTGCCAAGCCCAACTCTCGGACCTCCTTGATGGCCCATGCCGTGTCCCGAGGGAATCCGGTTCGCCTCGCCCCCTCTTGCATCTCGAACAGATGACGCACGGCCTCCCAGCCCGCAGCAGGCGTAAACCGACCCAAAACCCAAGGCTGGTCGCCTTGTGGAGCGGAGGGCACCCCAATGATTGTGTCGCCGCTCTTCAGCTCCCAGGCGGAAACCTCGTCAGGTCTCACGACTCGCGTCACTCCTTCCCTGAGAACCCCTAAGGGAATGCCCCCGTTCCGTCATCCGATTCCTGGTTTCTCAGTCCGGCCGCGTATGCCAGCGGCGGCGCGATGGCCTGGGCATCCGCTCCCTCGCCGACCCACAGCGCGATGAACAGCGCGGCGGTCGCTTCCAGGAGTCCCGCACGTTCGAGACCGCCGCCAGCCACGGGTTCACAGCCCACGTCCTGCACCAACTCGCGTACGCGCGCGAGTGCTCTCTCGTCGTCTCCGCAGACCGGCACGGCCAGCGGCCTCCCATCGAAGACTGGCGGCCGCATGCGCCACACGTCCTCGTGGCATAGGTTGAAAGCTTTGACCACGTGGGCTCCCGGTGCTGCCGCGGCCAGTCGCTGTGCGGCCGAGGGGCCTCCCTCCGTCAGCAGCCTGAAGCCCTGCCCGACCGGGTTGGAGCAGTCGAGCAGCACTTTGCCGTCCAGGGCCGTGCGCAGTCCCCGTACCACGCTTACTCCCGCCCCGAAGGGCAGCGCGGCCAGCACCACCTGGCCGGACTCTGCCGCCGCACGCAGACTGGCAGGCTTCGCGCTGCCTCCGATGCGCGTCGCGAGCCGCTCCGCCTTGTGTGGGTCCCGTCCCCCGATGGTCACCTGGTGCCCGGCCCGCACCCAGTGGGTGGCGAGCGCGTCGGCCATGTTGCCCGTTCCCAGTACGCCGATTCTCATCACGCGTTCCCTCTCCGTGCCTGCTTCGACCGTTCGCACCGACGCTAGAGGGCCTGTCGGGCACCATTTGGTACGTGACGACCGACGCCTTGCTCGCCGACTGCCGTGCCCGCCTCGCCTTCGACCTGCTTTCCAACACATGGAACGCCGTGGTGCTCTGGGCGCTGCGCGACGGCCCCAGGCGCCCGGTCGAACTACGGGAGCGGATCGGCGGTATCAGCTCCAAGGTCCTCACCGAGACTCTGCGGCGGCTGCAGTTCAACGGACTGGTCGTCCGGCAGGCACACTCCGACGCAGCACGGGTCGAGTACCAACTCACCGTTCTGGGCCAGACCTTGCTGGCGCCCATCGACGCCGTCGGCGCATGGGCCTTCGAGCACGGCGATGCGGTGATGGCAGCCCAGGAAGCGGCATGCACATCCGACCCGCAGTCCCCTCCGCCTACGTGCTAGACCGGTCAGCAGAGTGAGCGCAGACGTCGCCAGCAGATGAGTGCACATCCCTGAGCGAGGAAGGCTTCGTGTCGCTGTTCCCACATATATCTGGGACGTTCCCAGCCCTGACCGCTGCCCGACATGGAGGCCGAGCGGCTCGGCCTCACGGGAGCTCAGGGGCGAACGCCTTGGTGAATACGGCGAGCCACTCGGTCGGCGAGGTTGCGGTTCCGGTCCTCACACGGGAGTAGTCGTCTCCGTAGGAGTGGCCCCGGGTCGGCAGACTGCCGTCGGGAAACGCGGCGAGGCCGCCGCCACCGTGAACGCCCTGCCGTGGCCTCGGTCTGGTCCGGAACGGCGGGCAACCCCTTGAAGGCATCGACATGGGTTCCTCCCTGCGACCTCACGACACGGCATCGGCCAGCAGCAGCTGTCCCCAACAACATGCGTATCCACGCCGGGAGATGAGCAACAGAGTCCCTCTGTTATGGTGCGCCGATGTCACCGATCAAGCAGTTCCAAGTCACCTTCGACTGCGCAGAACCTGCGCGCCTCGCCGATTTTTGGTGCGAGGTGTTGGGGTACGTCGTACCGCCGATCCCGAAGGGGTTTGCCACTTGGGAGGACTACCATCGCTCGCTGCCGCCTGAGGATCAGGTCACCTACTTCGCATGCGGTGATCCCTCGGGTGCGGGCCCGCGCCTGCTGTTCCAGCGCGTTCCCGAAGGAAAGGTCGTCAAGAACCGGGTACATCTCGACGTGCGGGCCGGCACCGGACTCGTGGGTGAAGAGCGCCTCGCCACACTAGAGGCCGAATGCGCACGACTGGTCGCGCTCGGTGCGGTCCACGTACGAACGCTGCTTGCCGATGACGACAACGAGTCGTGCATCCTGATGCAGGACATCGAGGGCAACGAGTTCTGTCTCGACTGAGGATCCTCCGCGACAGCGAGATCCGGGGTGCTTGCGGCCCATCTCGATCAGGGCCTCCCTGGTGGCGCCGATGGCAGCGTGGGCAGCCTTCTTGGCCATGGTGGTCTTGGCGAAGACCTTCGGTTTGAAGTCCTCCACGGCCGGCGCGTCGTGGTCACGGACGACGGACTTGGCCCACTTGCGCGCCGCGTCCTGGCGCTGCCGGGCCACCTCCGATGCGTCCTGGCCCGGAGCTGCTTCGCCGCGCGATACCCCTTCGACCCAGTCCTTCCCTTCTTCGGTATGCGGCGGGCCATCACTCGGTCGTACCGGGTCAGCTTCCCTTTGGCCTTCCGCCCGCACTGGACGTGTGGGAGGTCATGGGCGTCGCTGGTGGTGGTCGCGGTCTCCCTCACCCCCAGCCCCAGTCGATACCGATCACACGGGCGGTGGCAGGCAGCGGCTGCATCTCAGCAGGGACGACGAAGCCGGAGACCAGTGCCCCAGACTGTCCCGATACACCCGCACCAAGGACGGGTCGGCGTGCAAGGCACGCGACCACACCACCGTCAAGGCGATGCCGCCCGCCAGGTGCAGCCTGCCGTCCTTGAGACGGAAGCCACGCCGGGTGTAGGTCAGCGTCGGCAAAGCCTCGCGCTTCTTCTTCCACTTCGGCATCCCCGCCCGGCGGTGCTGCGGACCCCACTCACGGATGTCCTCGTGCGCCTTGGCCTTGGCAGTGGACTTGCCGAAACCCCGGATCAACTGCTGCTGCGGAACACTGGAGCCCTCCCGCAGCCACGCATTCGTGGTGCGGGCCTCGGTCAGCATCCGGTGTCGAGCTGCGCCGGGCCGCACCTTGCGGGCGCGGTTGGCCTCCTCGGTGAGAACGGGCGGGCCAACCGTCGGGCACGTATCGCAGAGGAACACCCTGCGATCAGGAGGAACTCGGCGTCGCTGACGGTCAGTTCGAGGGGAACACTCAAGCGAGGGGCTATGTCCATCCTCTCTCACGTCCGGTGACGGGTGCTGTGTCGATGCGGTAGCCGACGCCTGCCACGGTGGCGATGATCCAGGGCTCGCCGAGGCGTTTGCGCAGCGCCGAGACCGTGATGCGCACGGCGTTGGTGAACGGGTCGGCGTTCTCATCCCACGCCCGCTTCAGTACTTCTTCGGCGCTGACGACACCGCCTTCGGCAGCGACGAGGACTTCGAGCACGGCGAACTGCTTCCTGGTCAGCGCGACGTAGCGGCCGTCCCGGTAGACCTCCCGGCGGAACGGATCCAGACGCAGACCTGCGATCTCCCGCACGGGTGGTCTGCTGTGGGCGCGCCTGCGGTCGAGCGCCCTGAGCCGCATGACGAGCTCTCGAAGCTCGAACGGTTTGGTGACGTAGTCGTCGGCGCCGAGCTCGAACCCGGAGGCCATGTCCTCGAGCCGGTCGCCTGCGGCGAGCATGAGGATCGGCATGCCGCTGCCGGAGGCGACGATGCGTTTGGCGATCTCGTCACCGGAGGGTCCGGGAATGTCTCGGTCGAGGACGGCGATGTCGTAGGCGTTGACGCTCAGAAGTTCCAGAGCGGTGTCGCCGTCACCTGCGATGTCTGCCGCGATCGCTTCCAGGCGCAGGCCATGGCGGATAGCTTCAGCCATATGGGGTTCGTCCTCGACGATCAACACACGCATGCCCCGAATGCTATGCGACAGCGGTCAGCAGAGACTCCCCGTAGATGGCCACTTAGTGCTCAACCTATGGCCAACGATGCCCACGGACGGCTAGATATCACCCCGACCTGGACCGCTACCGGTCGACGAAGCCGGCCGGTGTGAAGAACAGCAGGGAGATCATCGAGATCCTTGAGGCATACGACCTCACGGGGAGTTACCGTGCGGCGGCCGAGCCGACCGACTGCGACCACCACTCGGTGGCCCGATATGTGACGGCTCGGGCCGAGGGCAAGAGCCGAACCGAGCGGCAGCACCGGGACCGCCCGATCGACGAATGCGTCACGAAAATCGGGGAGTTGGTGGTGAACTCCCACGGCGTCGCCGCGATCCGGCCCACAGGCTCCACCCTCACTTCGTAGTCAGCCAGGGTGACTCCCTCCGCCTCAACCAGGCCACAAGCGGCCGGGGTTGGTCTCCTTGCGCTGACCCATCCGGCCGACAGCGGGGAGATGTCCGGCCCCGGTTGGGGAGGTTCTACTGGCCGTCCCCGGGGAGAACTGAGTGGCCGTTGACACTACGGGCCGACGCATATCGTCGGCATATCGAAAAACACATACGTCCTGGCAACACCACGCTGCCTTGACTGGAGGGATGTCCTACAGCGAACCAGCACGAACAGCAGCGCAGTCTTTGCCGTCCTTGTCCTCCTCAGCCGCCCGGCGCGCTCCCGGGCGGGGCGGTGTGTACTGCTCTGCTCGTGGTGTCGGTCAGGGTGTTGCCGACAATCCTCACGTCAGCCTCCTCGCTGCCGGCTCCAGTGGGGAGGCACCCTCATCCTCGGGTGGCCTTCGTGCCGGGATGTGCCTGCCCATCTGCTCACTGATCGGCGCGCGCAGCCAGTCGCTCCAAGAAACGGCACGGCCTTGGCGTGCATCGCTGTCGACAGTCCACACCTCCCGGGCAACCGCCCGGCCCTGCGGATCCCATGCTCGCCGGCAACCGTGTCAAGCGAACAGTGCAGTGACCTGGTGGCACCCGGGGGGCATCAGCGCTCTGCCCGAGAACGCCGACGTGAAGATGGTCGACCAGTGAGCCGAACTGCGCACCACCGAGGGGTTGGGGCCGCGGGCGTGAGTCTGACCGTCGGACCGATCAGTGCCGCCGAGCACTTGGCGTTCGTGCGGACACAGCGCTCGGTCAGCTTCCTGCAGACCCCCGCATGGAGCAGCGTCAAAACCGAGTGGCGCAGCGAGTCCCTCGGCTGGTACGACGGCCGACAGCTGGTCGGTGCCGGGCTCGTCCTGCACCGGCCGGTGCCGCGGCTCGAGCGGTTGACGCTGGCCTATCTGGCCGAGGGCCCGGTCATCGACTGGACCGGCGAGATTGACGCGTGGCTCGACCCGCTGGCGGACTACCTCAAGGCACACGGCGCGTTCGCGATCCGGCTCGGCCCGCCGGTGTCCACGAACACCTGGAGCGCCGCCCAGGTCAAGGAGGGCGTCGCCGACCCGGACATCAAGCGGCTCACTGACATGTCCGCCCAGTGGACCAACCCGGTCGGCGTCCGCGTGGCCAGCCGGCTCAAGGACGCCGGCTGGCTGCCGCAGAACCCGGAGGACGGCTTCGGGGTCGGGCATCCACAGTTCAAGTACGAGATTCCGCTGGCCGGCAAGACCGAGGACGACCTGCTCAAGGGCATGAACCAGCTCTGGCGCCGCAACCTCAAGAAGGCGGCCAAGGCGGGAGTCGAGGTCACGGTCGGTGAGGACCTGAAGGCGTTCCACGACCTGTACGTCCACACCGCCGAGCGCGACCGCTTCACACCCCGGCCGCTGCGCTACTTCGAGATCATGTTCGCGGCGCTGAGGGCCGAGGACCCCGAGCGGATCAAGCTCTATCTGGCCCGCCACCAGGGCGACCTGGTCGCCGCCACCATCATGGTCCGCGTCGGCGCCCACGCGGTGTACTCCTACGGCGCCTCCTCGACCGAGAAGCGCGAGGTGCGCGGCTCCAACGCCTGCCAGTGGAGAATGATCCGCGACTCGCTGGCGGCCGGCTGCGACGTCTATGACCTGCGCGGCATCACCCCCACCCTCCACGCCGACGACCCGCACGTGGGGCTGATCCAGTTCAAGGTCGGCACCGGCGGTGAGGCGGTGAGGTACGTCGGCGAGTGGGACCTGCCACTGCGGCCGATGGTCTACCGGACCTTCGACCTCTACATGAAGCGGCGCGGGCGCTGAGCCTGGGTCTCATGGTGGTCGGCGACCGTCGGCGCGCCCACGTGCGTGAGGTCGTCGACCGGACGCTCGGCCTGGTGCCGGTCGCCAAGGGCTACGACTACGGCTACGGCCTGGTGTCCGCGTACGAGTGACTCAGGCGAGTACGGGGACACCAGGTCGGCTCGGCCCGGCGCGCCGACCGACCGAAGGCCGACACGCTCGCGGTCGGCGGCTACGAGGAGCTGCCCGAGGTCGCCCAGCGCTGCGACGGCAGCCTGCTCGTCCTCGCCCCTGGCGCCCGTGGACGGCACCGCTCGGCCGCAGGCCGCGTCACAGGGTGGTCCACGCTGTCTCCCGCGCCGAGGAACTGACACGCCTGCGGGCCCGGCAGCCCGGCCCACGGGTCGTGCTGGAGCAGTTCACCTCGATGCGGCACCACAGCATGAGCGCCGCCGACCCATGGCGCGCCGCCGCACGTTCGGATGGGCCGTGCCGGCAAGAGTGGCAACCTCGTCCACGACCGTGACCACGTCGTCGAACGTCCGCTCCCCCGCCCGGGGTCTCGGCGCTCCGCGGTCTTCGGGCAGCGGCCCCCGAACAGCACGGCGACGCGGCCCCCAGCTCACCCCGCCGAACTACGCGAGCACGGCGGCGACCTCGTCGAGGCGCGCCCCGCGGGAGGCCTTGACGAGCACCACTTCCCCGGCGGCGAGGTGGCCGCGCAGCCAGTCGACGGCCGTGTCGTTGTCAGCCAGCATCAGCGCCCGCTCTCCCGCACCGTCCGCGATCGACCGGGCGGCCTCGCCGACCGTGGCCACCACATCGGCCCGGGAGGCGGCGTACTCCCCGACGGCGCGGTGCTCGGCCTCACTGTCGGCGCCGAGTTCGAGCATCTCGCCGAGGACAGCGATGCGGCGCCCGCCCTCGATCGCCGCCAGCGCGTCCAAGGCGGCGCGGGTCGAGTCGGGGTTGGCGTTGTAGGAATCGTTGAGCAGGGTCGCGCCACAGGCAAGGTCGCGCAGCTCCATGCGCCACTGCGACAGCGAAGAGTTGGCCAGCGCCGCCGTGGCCATGTCGAGGGGTACGCCGGCCGCCAGCCCCGCGGCTGCGGCAGCCGACGCGTTGAGCGCCTGGTGGGCGCCCACATGCGGCAGCACGACGGGAACCGAGGCGTCGGCGGTCCGCAGCGTGAAGGACGGCCGGCCCAGCCGGTCCAGCGCCAGGCCGAGTGCCCGCACGTCGGCGTCCTCCGCCCGGCCGAAGGTCAGCACCGGACCATCGGTGAGCGAGCGCATCTCGACCACCCGGGGATCGTCGGCGTTGAGGACGGCGGTGCCGCCGGGCGCCAGCCCCTGCACCAGCTCGCCCTTGGTCCTGGCGATGGCCGCGCGCGACCCGAACTCGCCGAGGTGGGCCTGGCCGACGTTGAGGACGACGGCGATGTCGGGCGCGACCAGGCTGGTGAGCTCGGCGATGTCGCCGACGCGGCGGGCTCCCATCTCAAGGACGAGGAACCGGGTGGCCGCGTCGGCGCGCAGCATGGTGAGCGGCACACCGAGCTCGTTGTTGAGCGAGCCGATCGTGGCGATCGTCGGCCCGGCGCTCGAAAGCACGGCCGCCAGCAGGTCCTTGGTGCTGGTCTTGCCCTGGGAACCGGTCAGCCCGACAACGGTCAGCCCGTCGCGCAGCCGGGCCACGGCATGGGCGGCGAGCGCCTGCAGCGCGGCCTGGGCGTCTTCGACGACGACGGTGGGAAGCGACGTGGGCCGGGAGCCGAGCACGGCCACCGCGCCGGACCGGCCGGCCTGGCCGACGTAGTCGTGGCCGTCGACGTGCTCGCCCGCGAAGGCGACGAAGAGGCCGCCCGGCTCGGCCTGCCGGCCGTCGAGCACGGCCGGCGCGGTCACCGTCACGGCGCCGTCGCCCTCGACCGTCCCGCCGACGACCGCGGCGATCTCGCCGAGGCTGAGCGGGATCATGACCGGGCGGCGCGGGGGCTGACGAGCGGAAGCATCCTGACAAGGCCGAGGTTGACGGAGGTTGGTTCGCTGTAGGGCATGCCTCCAGTCAAGGTGGCGTGGTGTTGCCGGAACGTATGTGGTTTTCGATATGCCGACGATATGCTACTGACGGGTAATGTCGAAGTCATACGCGTGCCGCTCGAGACCGAGGACCTGGTAGGCACGCCGGATCTCGCCCGGGGCGATCACCAGGGGCGTGAACGCGCAGTTGGTGACCGATCCGGACGGCCGGCAGCCGTGGATCCCGCCCGCACTGCCCGGCCGTGCGCACGACCCGACCGCGGCCCGCGTTCACGGATCATCGGGATCGGTGAACACCAGGGCGTCCCGGTCCCGGTCCTCGCGGACCGCGCCCGTATGGGAGCCAGGCCGAGGGTGACGACTCTCCTCAGGCGCCCGCAGGTCGCGGACTCACGCCACCCAGCAAACCGTCAACCGCGCGCCGTCCGCGGCCCGGGCGCCTGTCGAGAGCGGCGTCGCACGGCTCAAGTCAGGGCGGATCTTCCGCTGGTCAGGATGGAGCCCGAGTCGAACGTCGTCAATCTCCGCCGCGGTCCTCACCGTGGAGCGGCAGCACCGAGGCCCACTGGCTGGTTCACGGCTCACAACGCGCAGGCGGGAGAACGGGTTCGGCCCCCAGCCGGTGTTCCTCGCCATGGCCGGGAAGCCGGAGTGAACCGCCTCGGCGCGGCCTGCGTTGTATAGGTGCCGGTTTCCGCGCACGCCCCCGAAGCCTGGAACCGGCACGGGGTCGGACCTCTTCCCGCTCTCCCGGTCGGGTCAGCGGTCACCGACCCCATGGCCTGCGGGTACAGGGCCTGCGGGAGGAAGTCGCCCGGCCTGCTGAGGTGTTGGAGGCGGCCGACGGGCTTCCCTGGCTGTCCGAGGCAGGCCGCTGCGGAATGTCGGTCTTACTGCGGTCACGTACGGGGGTGGAACTGGCGCCACCACAAGCGATGAGGGACAAGGAGTGAGTGATGACCAACCCGTTCGACGACGAAAACGGTCAGTCGTCGGCCTATCGAAAACCGCATACGTTCCGGCAACATCACGCCGCCTTGACTGGAGGCATGACCTACAGCGAACCAACCCGAACAGCGACCCGGCGCACCCGATCGCCGGCGACCTCGCCCTCCCCGCCCGCCCCGGCAACGGGAATCACGATCTATGGATGCGGGCAGGACGAGGCTGATTTGTTCCGGGAGTTGGCACCCCGCTTCGGCGTAATACCAACCATCATGGAAGCGGCGGTGTCCGAAGCCAATATTGAACTGGCCTTCGGAAACCGGTGCATCAGTGTAGGCCATAAAACCCGGATCGCAAATTCCACTCTTCTTGCACTCAGTCAAGTCGGCGTGACGTATATCTCCACAAGGAGCATCGGCTACAACCACATCGATGTGGAATACGCGGAAAGTGTCGGCATTTCCGTTGAAAATGTCACCTATTCGCCCGACAGCGTCGCCGACTACACGCTGATGCTGATGCTGATGCTGGTACGGAATGCAAAATCCACTGTCCGCCGCGCGGACATGCACGATTACAGGTTGAACGATGTGCGCGGGAAAGAACTACGCGACATGACCATCGGGGTAATCGGAACAGGACGCATCGGCACAGCTGTCGTGGACAGGCTGCGAGGTTTCGGCTGTCGAATACTGGCCCATGACAATCGCCCCAAGATCACTGCCGATTACGTTCCTCTCGATGAGTTGCTGCAGCGGAGCGACATCGTGACGCTCCATGCACCGCTTAACGCGGATACACACCATCTCCTCGATCGTCATCGTATCGAGCAGATGAGGCACGGAGCGTTCGTCATCAATACCGGCCGCGGTCCACTGCTCGACACCGAGGCCCTTGTTCTGGCATTGGAAAGCGGCAGATTGGGCGGTGCGGCGTTGGATGTTCTCGAAGGAGAGGAAGGAATATTCTACGCCGACTGCAGAAACAAACCCATCAATAGCAAACCGTTGTTGCGACTGCAAAAGCTGTCGAATGTGCTCATCAGCCCGCACACCGCCTATTACACAGACCACGCCCTGAGCGACACAGTCGAAAACTCCATCACCAACTGTCTGAAATTCGAAAGCAGGAATCAGCATGGCTAGGTTGAAGGTCGGAATCATCTTCGGAGGCTGTTCCGAAGAACACTCTGTCTCCGTCAAGTCTGCGAAAGAGGTCGCACGAAACCTCGATATCGAGAAGTACGAACCGTTCTATATCGGGATTACGAAGAGCGGCGCTTGGAAGCTCTGTGACGGGCCTGACGCAGATTGGGAGAACGACAGGTGCCGTCCCGCTGTACTGTCACCGGACCGGAGTGTCCACGGATTGCTCGTACTGGAGGAGGGAAAATACGAAACGATTAGTTTGGACATCGTGTTTCCCGTTCTGCACGGCAAACTCGGCGAGGACGGTGCGATGCAGGGTCTGCTGGAGCTCTCCGGCATCCCCTACATCGGCTGCGATATCCAAAGTTCTGCTCTGTGTATGGACAAATCCCTTGCCTACATCGTCGCCAGAAGCGCGGGAATCGCTACCCCGAATTTCTGGACCGTCACGGCGGACGAGAACATTGATGGCGAAGAGCTCACCTATCCCGTTTTCGTGAAGCCCGCCCGTTCGGGGTCATCTTTCGGCGTCAGCAAGGTGTCCCGAAAAGAGGAACTGCTGAGTGCGGTGGAAACCGCGAGGCAGTATGACTCGAAGGTGCTGATTGAAGAGGCTGTCGTCGGCAGCGAGATCGGATGCGCCATCCTGGGGAACGATCCGGATTTGGTCGCGGGCGAAGTGGATCGAATTTCTCTCTCTCACGGCTTCTTCAGAATCCATCAGGAGAACGAGCCTGAAAGCGGTTCCGAAAACTCAACAGCAATCGTTCCCGCCGACATTCCGGCAGAGTCGCGATCGCTCGTTCAGGAGACAGCAAAGGCCGTATACCGCGCCCTGGGATGCAGGGGGCTTTCGCGGGTGGACATGTTCCTCAAGGACGATGGTGAAGTAGTCCTCAACGAGGTCAACACTCTGCCTGGTATGACCTCGTACAGCCGTTATCCGAGGATGATGGAAGCCGCAGAGTTGCCGCTTACCGAAGTCATCGACCGGATGGTGTCGTTGGCATTGACGGGGAAAAACCGATGAGGGATGATTTCGTCTTCATAGACGAGCTTGTATCCGGAATACGCTGGGATGCCAAGTACGCCACCTGGGACAACTTCACCGGCAAACCGGTGGACGGATACCTGGCAAATAGAATCGTTGGCACGAGGGATTTGTGCGCAGCTCTGGAAAAGGCACAGGAAAAAGCCGAATCCCTCGGCTTCAGCCTGTTGCTTTGGGATGGCTATCGCCCTCAACGCGCCGTAGACTCCTTCCTGTGGTGGTCGCAACAGCCAGAGGATGGCCGTACGAAGCCTCGGCATTATCCCAATATCGACAGAGCCGAGATGTTCGAAATGGGATACGTGGCCGCCAAGTCGGGCCACAGTCGGGGTAGCACCGTTGACTTGACGCTGTATCACCTGGATACCGGTGAACTTGCTCCCATGGGCGGTGGCCATGACCTGATGGATTCAATCTCGCATCATGGAGCAAACCGGATCACGCACGTCGAAGCGACAAACCGTCAACATCTGAGCTCTATCATGCATGCCTGCGGTTTTGACTCATACGATTACGAGTGGTGGCATTACACGCTGAAAGACGAACCTTACCCAGACACCTATTTTGATTTTCCCATCACGTAGTTGAGCCGGGCCACAGAAGTTGACAAAGCGCCCGTGCCTGAAGCGGCGTCACCGTGGTCTCCGGATCTGCTGCTGACGGGCGTTTTGCTCCAGCCCGCCTCGCACCGGCGCGGGATGGGGCGGACAACCCGGACCCTCCTGCTGGAAGGAGACATGACCGTGACCGTGCCGAACTACCGAGGTCCAGCACGCCCCGAATCCGCGGCCCAGTCGCCCGGGTGGCCCAAGGGTGTGGTCGGCCGCTACCTCACCGACGCCGGCAAGGCCCTCAGCGACCCCACACTGACCGTCGACCTGATCGAGCAGGACGACGGCGTCCTCGCTCGCTGCACCACCTGCCCCGACAGCGAGTGGAAGGTCCCCTTCGATCCTGCGTCTACCGGGGGCCGCGCCACGGGGTGGGCCACCCGGGAGGCGGGGCAGTGGGCGCAGCGTCACGCCGAGACCTGCCAAGCCATGCGACCGACGGCCGCCGAGCAGCGTGCGCTGCTTGAGCACCGCTCCCGTGTGCTCTCCAACTCCCCGCGAGGGCAACCCAATTGATTACCCCTCGTCCGTCGGTTGCCTCCCTCGGCCGCCCTCGCCTTGCGAGGCCATGCACACGGTGGTGGAGGCCAGGACCCGAGGGATGCAGCAGTGACCGGCATTGAGCGAGGACAGGCGATGACGCAGGTGGACACGGCGGAGACCGGACAGGGCGGAGACGGCCGCCGGGATACCGGCTCCGATACCCGTCGCACGCTCAACCTCCGGGATACCGGCTCCGATACCTGGCGCGCGCGCATCCGCCGGGCGATCCGCACCGGCTCCCGGCCGGGGCCCTGGAAGCGCGGCTTGGTGCTCGCGGTGCTGGCACTGCTGCTGGGCCTGTTCATGCTGCTGCACGCGCAGATCCCGGACCGGATCTGGAACCTCGGCAGCGCGGTGGAGACCGTCCTGCCATGGTTGGGCCTGTTCATTCCGGTGTTGTTGACCGGGGCACTCTGGCGCCGCTCCGCCTCGGCGGTGGTCGCGCTGCTGCTGCCGGTCATGGTGTGGCTGAACCTCTTCGGCGGACTGCTCAGCGACAAGTCCGACCCGGGCGGCGACCTCACCGTGGCCAGCCACAACGTCGGCGCCGACAACCCCGACCCGGCCCGCACCGCCCGCGAGCTGGCCGCCTCCGGCGCGGACGTGCTGGCACTGGAGGAACTGACCGAACAGGCCCGGGGCACGTACGAGAAGGAACTGGCCAAGGCGTACCCGCACCACACCGTGCAGAACACGGTCGGGCTGTGGAGCAAGCTGCCGCTGTCGGACACCCAGCCGGTCGACATCGCGATGGACCCGACCCGGGCGCTGCGCACCACGGTGACCACGGACCACGAGCGGCTGGCAGTCTATGTGGCTCACCTGGGGTCCGTACGCGTGAATCCTCGGGCGGGCCTATCGACGCGACAGCGGGACGCCGGCGCACAGGCACTCGGCAAGGCCATCGCCGCCGACCAGAACGAGCGGGTGGTGCTGCTCGGCGACCTGAACGGCACCATGGACGACCGCGCGTTCGCCGGCATCACCGCGCAGCTGCACTCGGTCCAGGACGCGGCCGGGGACGGCTTCGGCTTCAGCTGGCCGGCGAGGTTCCCGGTGGCGCGGATCGACCAGATCCTGGTCCGCGGCGTGGAGCCGACGAGCTCGTGGGTGCTGCCGGCCACCGGCAGCGACCACCTACCGGTGGCGGCCGGAATCAGCTGGTGAATCCTGCGCTGACGAGGTACCTCATACGCTCACAGGCGCGGCGGTGGCCATCGACGGAGGCGAGTATCCCGCCGCCCCGGAGGTGGCCAGTGTGATCCGGGACTCGGCCTCGATCAGCGGGGCGTTCGCCGCGGTGATGTTGTCGCCGCGCAGATGGTTCTGCCGCGCAGGTGGTTCAGCGCGCGTCAGCGCCTCGATCGGCACCGTCGAAGCAGCCACCGTTGCCCGCGCACGTAAGGGTGGGGTCGGCATCACTGCCGGCGTTGCTGCTGTTCTCCGACCTTGCGGAGGTGCCCCGCCACAGCAGGCGACACACCGTGGTCCTGCGCCACTGGCGCCACCACGGACGTCGCAAGGCGGACCACCATGGCGGAAGCCAGCCTTTCGCGGGGCAGCGCGGTCGGAGCCTTCCCCAAGGCCGGATAGTCAGCGTTTTCGCTGGTCACGCAAGCCCGTTGAGGGATTGCCGGCGTGGAGCAACGGAGCGCGTTGGTACAGGCAGTCGCCCAAGTCAGCTTGTTCCCGAGGAGCTCTGTTGTCGTTTCGTCATGTCCTGTCGGCCCCGGTGGCAGCCATCGCGAAAGCCTGTGCTCGTCACTGATTCCCAGCGCGGCAACACGGGCTCCGGCTCGGCCGAATGACGCGATGGCCGCCGCGGCGATGCCTCGGGAGCTGCCGGTCACGAAGATGCGCTTGTCCTGAACTGTCATGGCACTTTCCGTAGATGACGAGCTGATGTGAGGCAGAGTCGTGTGCAATCTGGCCTCCCTTCGCCAGGGTCTCGTGGGCCGAACGGTCACCAACAGGTCAAACCCTGCTCACTGGACATTCAGCGCTGCTCCTGAGCCACACCGTTCGACCATGCAGTGATCCTCAGTTGGCGGGCCGTGTTCCGCCGCAGTCGGGGCAGTTGGGAAATCAGGTCGCCCTGTGGCGTGGCCGCCCTGGGACAATGTCGCGTACCTACGTGGCACGGGATGGGGGACGCGGCGGATGAGGTACTGGCGGCGTGGGCTGTGGGTGGGCGCGGTGATCGCCACAGGTGCCGTCGTCGCGGTGACCGCACGCGACGGTCTCAATGCGACCGGGCCGCTTGTGGCGGTCCTGGGTCTCTTCGTCGCCCTCGCGGGCCTTCTGTACAGCACGGCTCGTCCCCCGACCACGACCTCGCCCGACGAGCAGCTGGACCGCTCGGCCGACGCTCTCGCCAGGGCCGTATTGGAGCAGTGGCAGTCGGAGTGGCGGCTGCGTCGGCTCCAGGACCCCGAGCCCCTCGCGGTTCATTGGGCCCCAGCCGCGGCGTGGCTGTCCGACCTCGACGACACCATCGGCCGACCGCCCGAGGCCGCCCAACGCCCTGACCTGATCGGTCAACTCCCGGAGATCGCCGAGCTGTTCGAGCTTGTGCCCTCCCGCCGCCTCGTCGTCCTCGGCGCCCCCGGCAGCGGCAAGACCGTGCTCGCCGTACGCTTTACCCTCGACCTGCTCGACCGCCGCACCACCGGTGACCCCGTCCCCGTTCTCTTCCATGCGTCCACGTGGCAGCCCGACCGCCAGAGCCTGCGTGAATGGCTCGCGGACAGTCTCATCGCCGCCCACCCCACACTGGCGACCGAGGGAACATCAGGTTCCGTGCTGGCCAAGGACCTTGTGGCCACCGGGCGGATCCTTCCCGTCGTCGACGGACTCGACGAAATGCCCGCGCCCCTGCGCACCAAGGCCGTCTGGCGCCTCAACACCGAACTCGACACGGACTCCCCGCTCCTGCTGACCTGCCGCAGCACGGTGTACAGCGAGGTCGTCGAGGCCGGCGACGTACTCACGTCGGCCGCGGTGGTCGAACTCCAGCCGCTCGGTTTCGAGGAGGCGGCCCGCTTCCTGGTTCGCACCGCCCGCCCCGTACGCGGCCCCGGAGGCGAGCGCGCCACAGCCTGGGACCCCGTACTCGATCAGGTGCGCCGTGACCCCGACGCACCGGCCTCCCGCTGCCTGCGGCAAGTCCTGAGCCTGCCCCTGATGGTGGCGATGGCCCGAGCCGTCTACGGCGACACCGGAGCCGACCCGGCCGAACTGCTGCATCGCCGCGGCCTCGCCACATCGGCCGCGCTGGAACAGCATCTGCTGGACGCGTTCGTCCCCGCTTCGTTCCGCACTTCCACCCGATACGACGAAGCCGAGGTCGCGTACTGGCTCCGGTCCCTGGCCCGGCATCTTGAGCGGCGCGGCACGCGCAACCTTGCCTGGTGGGAACTGCACTGGGCGCTGCCCAGGCCGCTACGCACTGTGGCACCGCTCCTGCTGGTCGGCGTCGTCGCCGAAGTGGTCTGTCTGATCGCGTGGCTGGTGGGAGGGAGCGCTGGGCCGCCGGTGGCCGGCGCCGCCGTTGTGCTCGGCCTGTGCGTCGGCCACGTGGCCCTCTCGCGTGACGACCTCGGTCCGCGGCGGAAACTGCTGCTGTCAATCGCCTGCGTCGTCCCCCTCGGCATGGTCACCGGCATCTTTCAGCCGCTGGCCGAATACTCTTACGGCAGCTCACCGTCCGCCGTGAACGAATTGCTCGGCTGGCTCGCCATGGGCGCCCTCTACGGTGTGTCCATGGCCATCGTGCTGGCGGTCATCGGCATCACGCGTACGCCCACGCCGGCGACGATGCCCTTCCCGGTGATGGCCAGCAAGCGGTACGGACGCTGGGCATGGAAGACGATGAGCGGTCTGATGGTCGGCGCCATGGTCTACCTCCCCTTCTATCTGGCGGACTCGGCAGGAACACCCTTGCTCGTCGCCGTTGCGATCACCGGTGTGCTTCTCGGCGCGTACGTCGTTCGGGGCGGGGGCGCCACCGCCGTGCACTCCGGCGACCCGCGGGGCGGACGACGCAGGTCCGGTGCCGTCGGCAGATTCGGGCGCGCCCTTGTCCAGGGACTCAGCGTGGGGTTGCTCGCCGGCATCGTGCTCGCACTGGCCTTCTCACTGACCGAGGGCGGGACGGCCGCCGCGCGGGCGGCAGCCCGCGCCGACTTCCCGGTCTCCGGCCCCGTCCACCGGTCGTCCGACGGTGGTCGGTACGTCGTGGCGGACGACGGCACGCGCTACGGCTTGCGTCCCGACGGAGACACGTACATCAAACAGGACGAGCCGCTGAACTGGAGTGTTGTCGAGTACTCCGACGGAAGTGTGAATTTCGTCCTGACCGACAGCGGTGGACTGGGTGACTCGTGCGAGCGGGCGCCATGCAGCCGGCTCAGAGCAGCCCTGGAAGTGTCAGTGAACATCAATTCGCGCCCCTCCCCTTTCGTCGTACGCCTTCCGGACGGCCGCTTCGCGACGTGGGCCGACGCGCCCGAGGCATTGCTGGAGAGCCGAGAGGGGCACTGGATGAACAGGCAGACTCCCGGGCGACTCCTCGGCTCTGCCCTGTCATTCGGGATCTTCGCCGGCCTCGGGCTCGGCATCGTGTCGGGATTCGCCGCCGGCCTGCACCGCTGGCTGGGCGCGCCGGTCGATATCGCCCGTACGCCCAGCCCGCTGGCGAGTCTGCTCGCGGACCGCGACACGGGAGTCGTCCGGGGCTTCCTGATCATGATCGTCGGCGCGATCTGCGTCACCCTCCTCGTCCTCGTCGATCTTCCCAGACCGGGGGTCGTCGCGTTGCTCGTCCTCCTCCCGACCGGCCTGATCGCCTTCGTCCTCTCCGCCTGGGGCCACCTGCTCACCGCCCGCCTCTGGCTGTGCCCGCCAGGCCTACTCCCCTGGCGCCTGATGGCCTTCCTCGCCGAGGCCCACGAGAGAGGCGTGCTGCGTCAGGCGGGCGCCGTGTACCAGTTCCGGCACGCACGGCTCCAGGAGAGGCTTGCCACAGCACGCGAGGAAGATCAGGAAGGCTGATCAGCTCTGTTCCGGCGGAGGCGACGTCCAAAGGTACTGACATTGATCGTGGCTCCTGCCACGTAGTGACCTCCGAAGTCACCTCGAGACGACTCTCCAAGACAAGACAGTGACACATCCACATCGTGGTACCCAAGGCACATGTCAGTTCCCTGCTCGAACTCGACCTAGCCGCAGGACAATACGTACTGGAGGCCATGCAACGCACAGGCGCCGACGTCATCCGCGAGCACGGTGGCTGCCAGGTGATCGCTTGCCTCGGGGACGAACAGCACAACTGGCATCCGCATTTGCATAACACCGTCGGAGACGGTGTTATGCGCTTTCCGGGGCATGGACTCATGTGGTGGGGCGGGAGTGCACGCTGACGGCATAGCCGCAGCCTTGGTAATAGGGATCGCCGCTCCAAGTGGCGTAGCGCTGCCGTAGGGTCAGTCCGGCCTGGGTGCACCAGTGGTCGAACTCCGTAAGGGTCACCGTCGGTTCCGGCAGCGGCAGGTGTGCCGCGTCCAGTCCCATGCCCGTGACCAGCAGTCCGGCAGGGCGCAGTACGGCGGCCAACTGCCGGACGACGACAGAGCCGGTGCCGTGGGCCAGCAGGGGGATGACGTTCCCGGCGGCGAGCGCCAGGTCGAAGCCCGGATTCAGGCCGAGGGCATCCAGACGGGCCAGGTCGCCGAGGAGCCACTCCTGCGTGGGGGCGTCGCGGCGGGCGACGGCGAGCATCGAGCGGTCGACGTCCACGCCGGTGCAGTGGTGGCCCAGTTCGGCGAGGCGGATCGCGATCCGACCGGTGCCGCAGCCGGCGTCGAGTATCCGGGCGGCGGGCTTCAGCAGCGCGGCACAGAAGGTGGCTTCGCCGTGGATGTCGTGGCCCGATTCGGCGAGCCTCGCGAAGCGCTGGGCGTATTCCTCTCCAGCGTGTCCGCCTGTCAGTTCCGCCCAGCGGTCGCGTTGTCCGGTCATGTTCAGCGTGCCTTCCGGTCAGCCTCGTAGGTGTAGACCTCGCGGCCTGCTACGAAGGTACACAGAGCGAGGCTCGAACGTCAGTCCGGCCGTGCGCTACCTCAGCACCCGCACCTGACCACCCGCCCCCGCGGTGGTCGTGTACCCAGTCGTGTGTAGACGCCGGGATGGGAGAACCACGGAACGGGCGGCGTTGTGCAGGGCACGTATGCCGGTGACGGTGTCGTCCTTCCGCGCGCTGGAGGCCCGTCCGGACAGGGCGGCGCGGGCTGCGGCGTAGGCGTGGTTCCCTCCGGCCGTGCACCCTCCCGCGACAGCAGGCACCGCGCGCCCGAGGAATCCGCCCGCACATCCTGGGCGGTGACGGTCACCCTTACCGCTGCCACGGCCCTCCGGCTGCTCCTCGGGTTCGCGCCCCAGCCCGCCCTGTCCGTCGCCGGCGGTCAGCCGCGCACGTGCAGCCCGAAACCTGCGCGGCCCGCGGGCTCCAGCCCCTCCTTCAGGTTCAGCGAGGGGATCTCGTAGTCGCCGAAGTTCTGCCGCCGGAACGCGATCGGCTCGGTCGACTCCAGGGTGAGCAGGCGCTGCTCCCACGCCTTGGCGACGTCCGCGTAGTCCTCGCCGGTCATCCGGTCGGTGCCGTACAGGACGAACGGCGGCAGCACCTCGATGCCCGGGTAGTAGAGGATGCCGTGGTGGATCGGGAACAGCAGATCATCGATGGGGCCGTTGATCCCGCGAGCGGCGTAATGCGACTCCGGGCCGCCGGCGGTCACCGACAGCAGAGCCTTCCTGCCCGCGAGGGTGCCTTCGCCGAAGCGCTCGCCGTACCTGGTGTCGCTGTGCTCGCCGACACCGTACGCGAAGTGGTAGGTGAACACCCGGTCCACCCAGCCTTTGAGGATCGCGGGCATCGTGTACCACCACAGCGGAAACTGGAAGATGATCGTGTCGGCCCACAGCAGCTTCTCCTGCTCGGCGAGGACGTCCGGGGTGAGCGTCCCGGCGTCGAAGGCCCTGCCCGAGTCCAGGGCGACCTTCAGCGGACTTGAGGCGTCGGGGCCGTAGTCCGCGGCGTCCACGACCGCCTTCCAGTTCATCGCGTACAGATCGCTCATCCGTACCTCGTGCCCGGCCCTCTCCAATGTGGACACCGCGAGATCCTTCAGCGAGCTGTTGAGGGACTTCGGCTCCGGGTGGGCGTAGACGATCAGCGTCTTCATGTGGGAACTCCTTCGGATCGAGTGCCCTCGATTCTGGGTGTCGCGGCGCCCGGCGTTCAGGGGCGCCTCTTCCATCGGACTGGGCTTCCTGGTATTGGCAGGACCACCTTCACGGGCACCACCGAGGCCATACTGGGGGCATGGACGATCTCGCGGGCTTCCTGCGGACCCGGCGTTCCCGGGTCGACCCGGCGGCCGTCGGCATCCCCACCGACAGCCGTCGCCGGGTCGAAGGGCTGCGCCGCGAAGAGGTCGCGCACCTGTCCGGAGTGAGCGTCGACTACTACGTGCGCCTGGAGCAGGGCCGCGCGACCCAGCCCTCCGAGCAGGTCCTCGACGCGCTCGCCGGCGTTCTCGGCCTCGACGAGACCGAACGTGGGCACCTCTACCGGCTCGCCCGGCAGCGCCGCCGCCGCGCGAAGGCGCCGAGCGGGCGGGTCCGGCCGGAGCTGCTGCGCGTCCTCGACCTGGTCGCCGACGCACCCGCGCTGATCATGGACCACCGCCTGGACGTGCTCGCCGGGAACCGCCTCGCCGGGCTCCTCTACGGCCGACCGATGCCGGGCCTGAACACCGCCCGGCACATCTTCCTCGAGGAGGCCGAGCGCGGCCTTTACGCGGACTGGGAGAAATGCACTCTCGACGTGGTCGGGCACCTGCGCCTGGCCGCGGGCAAATACTCCGAGGACCCCCGCTTGGCCTCGCTCATCGGCGAGCTGGCGATGGGCAGCGAGCGCTTCCGCCGCCTCTGGGCCCGCGCGGACGTGCGCGCCCGCGCACATGGACTCAAGGCATACCGGCACCCGCTGGTCGGACTGCTGGAACTGCACCAGGAGAACTTCGCGCTACCGGACGAATCAGGCATGGAGCTGCTGGTGCTGTCCGCGGCCCCCGGCAGCCCAGCCGAGGACGGGCTGCGCCTGCTGGCGGGTCTGGGCGCAGACAGCGGTGACGCGCATCCCACAGTGAACGCTCAGGTCCGCGAGTAGTTCAACTCAACGATGCCCACCCACCGCCGGGAACGCCTCAACACTGACGGCTTTCCGGTCCCCGGCCTACTTTGCGGCTGGGTTGGGTCGGGCCGGGGCGCGGTACTGGCCGTGCGGCCAGCCCGATTCCCCGACCCGCCCGCCGTGCGTGTCTCCGTGCGATGGGCGCTCCACGTGCCTTGGCCGGTGGTCCGCCGCTGGTGTTGGCGGCTGTCGGTTGTGGTGTCCGCGGGGTCGGGATGTTGCCGCCGCGGTAGCGATAGCAGATCACTTCGACGCTGGGTGCGCTGGTGAACTCGGCTCCGTCGCAGATGAGCTTCCAACCGCCCGGTCGGCAGAACCGGCGGCGCAGTTCCCTCCAAATCGCGGTCACGCGAACTGACTTCGAGGACGAGGTCACGTCGACTCTCGCCGAAGCCATCGAGGCCGGTTTCGAAATGACCGGGCAACCCCACCCACGAACGGCCCCGAACCAACCCGACGGTGGCACGCTGAACAGACGACGGAGCCCCCACGAACCGTGACCTCGACACTCACAGTTCGCGCTGGGCTCCGTTCCTACGTCAACCCATCTGAGCCGGCAAAACCGCCGTAACTTCTCGGTCTTGGACTTCTCGGTGTTCGCCGACCGTTCGATGAACTTCGCCTGGACCGGGGCAGTTCGGTCTCGGCCGGCGTCGTGGGGCCGACTCAGCTGATCAGCGGCGCGGACTCCCCGCGCGAGGAGCGCTCAGGCATGGTGCCGGATCATGATCTTCATGAGGCTGACGCCGTCGGATCGTCCAGCATCTCGGAAGGCCCGTCGGAGGGCAGGGCGGTCGGGACATCTTGACCATCCGTGGGCAGCCAGGTCGGCGACTCACTGCCGGACTCTTCGCTCTGGGACGGTGTGAAGGCCGGTGCCTCGGAAACCGGCGGAGGCGGCTGCTGCGCTGGGTCGCTGTTGTTCGTGCTGATCCCGAAGGCCAGCGCGCCGACGGCAAACGCTGTTGCCGCCCCGATCACAAGCAGCACTCCTCTTCGCCTGGGCCGCGCGGCGACAGCGGGCGCGGCGGCGGTGTCCTGCGCCTGCCGGACCCGGTCTTCGCGGTCGATCTCATGCTTGTGCGCGAGAGCGGTGACAGGGAGAGGTTGTTCGACCACCGGAGTGGAGCCGGTGGACCTTGGGCCGCTCAACTCGGCAGCCACGATGTCCGCCGGAGGCCCCAGCCGCTCCAGGACGACGCGGACCGCTTCGGCGTGCCGTGCGTCCGCTTCTTCAAGACCGGCATCTATGTGCTCGACGATCTCCTGCCTGAGCTCCTCGCGTCGATCGGCTGCCAGGAACACCGACGCATTGTCAAAGCGCTGCAAGTAGCTTTCTATGAGCCGATTTCGCCTTGAGGTCACTCGTGGCTCTCCTCACTGTCCAAGAGGCTGTCAACAGCGGCTTTGAAGGACCCCCACTCACCGGCGAATTCGGCAAGCGCCTGTCGCCCCGTCGCGGTCAGCGTGTAGTAGCGGCGTGGAGGCCCTGAGTCGGATTCCTTCCAGACCGTGCTGACCCACCCTTCCTTCCGGAGCCGTGAGAGCAGCGGATAAATGGTGCCCTCACTGGTCACGAGCCCGTGGGCATCGCACAGTTCCCGCACCAGTTCAAAGGCATACCGCTCGCTGTCGCGCAGCAGCGCCAAAACGCAGAATTGCAGGATCCCGCGCCGGAGTTGACTTACCCCGGAACGCGATCCACCCGGCAGTACCATGCGACACAAGGTACCTGCTGGTGGATAATACCGCCAGCCATGCCGCATCCTTCCGGCAGGCGCGATGCCCAGGACCAGCGCGAATCTCTCAACGGAAGGTACTGGCCGCGGTGTTCGCCGCCCGCGGCCGGCCAAGGCCGAGGCAGGCGTGCAGGGCCTCGACCCGCCGGGGGCTCCAGCCCACCCCCGCGCACCACAACAATGGTGCCGCTTTCCCTAGGGCCTGTGTGACGTCGTGATCAATCAGTTGGCTTCAGCAAGTCGTTGATCCAGATCATGGAGGCGCGGAGGTGGAGGCCGGCGAGGTAGCTCTCGGGTGTCTTGTCGTATCGAGTCGCGATGC